>JAZGDQ010000012.1:0-5286 GCA_036477985.1 bacterium | reverse complement strand
AGACGGTCATCCGCTCGGAGAGGCGGTCGGCCAGCCGGAGTCCCTCGGGCCGGTCGGTGTAGATGAGGACGGTGGGGGGGACGGCGAGCGAGATGGGAGAGGCTCCCCGCCTCGTCTCCAGCCGCGCGATCTTCGAGCGGATGAGGCGGGCGGCCAGCCGGTTCCCCTCCTCGGGCGTCTCCAGCCGCCAGAAGGCGCCGCCCTTGATGTCCAGGTGGACGACCTGCTCCTCCTCAACGCCCGCCTCCGCCAGGGCGGAGGAGAAGGACTCCTCCGGGCTGCAACAGCAGACGAGATGGAAATCGGCGCCGAGCTCCGCCCCCTTCATGAACCCGGCCGGGCCTCCCCGCGCCAGATTCTTGTGGACGAGGGGATCGGCGTCGAGCCCGGCGAGCCGGCCGATCTCCTTCCCCGACACGGGAAGGGCGCCGTTGCACGAGCAAAGATGAACCGCCCACCGATCCTTGGACATAAGACACTCCATAGGAGGCGCGGGAACTCCCCGGCCCGCGCCGAACAATCAGGCGATCTCGCAGATCGTGTCAAAGAAAAAAGCGGACCGGCCGCCGCCGGCCCGCGGGGAAGGCTCCTCTATCGTTCGGCTATCGTTCGGCTTCGACCGGCGTCCCGGAGGGGAAGCGCCCGGTGCGGACCTCCCCCCCCGGCGCGGCCAACCCTAAGGGCGCACACTCAGCGCCCGGCCCTCACCGGGAGCCGATGGACGCGCTGTAGGCGGCCGCCCCCGGGGCGCCCTTCGGCGCCTCGACGAGGTTGCGCCGCGCCTTCATCGGCATCCGCACGGTGCGGTAGCCGCCCAGCCCGCGCGCCGCCGCGGGTTTCTCCTGGCGCACCGTACTCCCCGTGCCCAACGGGCCGCCGTCGCCCTGGCCGCAGCCCGCGACGAAGCCCGCGAGAAGAATGAGCGCCAGGGCCTTAGATTTCGTCATCGTCACCGTCGTCGTCCATCTCTTCAATCTCACCACCGGCCTCCTCAAATAGGCGATTCAAGGTGAAGTCGATGAATTTCTGCCCCTCTTTTTCGTCGATGATCCGCGCCCGGCCCGACTGAGCCCGGGCCTCGTCTTCCTCCCCCATCGACTTCTTCACCGCCTCCAGCAGGAGCCCCAGCCGGTCGGGCGGGGTGGAGTCCGGCGAGATTTGGGCGAGGGCCTCGCGCCAGTTCTTCCGCCACAGGGGAGCGAACTCTCCCCGCTCCTCGAATTCCCCGAGCTCATGGAGGGTCCGCAACCCCTCCTCGGGGGAGGCGGCGGCGGCAATCACCTCCTCGGCCTCGCGCCAGACCGTCATCGCCACCTTGTGAAAGAAGGCCTTATCGGCGACGTCGAGAAACTCCTTCTCCTTCTTGCGCCCCCCCTTCCCTCCTTTGCGACCGCCCTTTCCCCTCACCCGCCGCGTGCCGGAGGGGATGGGAGGATTCCCCCCGGCCGCCTCCCCGGGGGCGCTCCCCTTCTCCGCCTCCGCGCCGCGCCCGTTCGCCTCCCCGGATGGCATGACCGCCCTCATCTTCCGAGAGGGGACCGCGCGGCAGGGGCGCCGTTGCTCGCGGACGAAACGCGGCCGCCGCCGGCGGCCATGTTCTCCGGGTGGGAGTAGACGTTGAACTTCTCCCGCCTGACGTAGCCGATGAGGGTGATCCCCAAGCGCTTGGCCACCTCGATCGAAAGGCTCGTCGGAGAGGTGCGCGAGATGACGAAGGGCGCGTGCAGGCGGGCCGCCTTGCGGAGCATCTCCGAGGAGATGCGCCCCGTGCTGATGAGGATGAGGTCGCGCGTCTCGATTCTCTTCTCGAGGATCTCCCCGCGCAGCTTGTCGAGGGCGTTGTGGCGCCCGACGTCCTCGGCCACGGCGATGAGCTCCTCCCCGTCGGAGAGGCCGGCCGTGTGAATGCCGCGCGATTGGTGGTAGAGGACGGCGGAGGCGTGGAGCTTCTCCACCAGGGAGGGGACGAGGGCGGGGTCGAGGGCCCTCTCGGTCCGCAGGGGCGGGTAGTCGTGAATGTCCAGATGGAAGGTGACGCCGCCGCCGCAGCCGGAGGTGAAGATGCGGCGATAGGTCTTGAGGATGGGCTTGCGGAGCTCGACGTAGGCCTCCACCTCCTCCTCGTCCACCTCGATGCTCTTGACGTCATCCATCGAGTCGATGAAGCGCTCGAAGGCGAGGAAGCCCAGGCAGAGCTCGCGGAGCTTCACCGGGGTGCACATCATGGTGGCGAGCTCCTCCCCGTCCACCACGATGCGGTAGGGGACCTCGGCCACGACGTGGAGATTCTGGGGGGAGAATCTCCCCCTGTTGAATTGATACACCGGGTGGAGCATGCCGCCCGCCCTTTCATCAATGGGAAAGGGATGAAAGATCCGCCCGATCTTCCCCCGCGCCCCCGGCCATGGGGGAGCGTTCAAGAAATTCCTGATACACCTTATTATAGTGGGAGTTACACTCACGTCAACGTCAAATTTCAGCGGGAGGCGCGATCCGGGCCGATTCGCCGGAAAGACAAGCCGCCGCCCGAATTCGGAGGGGAGCCTCGATGACCACCGATGAGCTGCGCCGGATACTGAAGGTCTTTGGAATCACCGTCACCGATTTCGCCGAGGAGGCCCAGGGGATCCAGGATCGCGCGGCGCGCCTCGCCACCGCCTCGGCCGAGGAGGCGGCGGAGCTGCTGAGGGACCTGTGCGATCAGCTCGCCGACATCGAGGAAAAGACCCGCGAGGCGGTTCACGCGATCGAGGAGATCAAGCGCGATCTCTTGGCGCGGGTGGGCGAGGCCGCCCGGGCGCGCGCCGGGGGAGGCGCCTAACCCCCCCCTCTCTCACTTCAGCCGGCTCACATAGCGCGCCATCCGAGGAGCCGTGAAAGACGAAACCGTTTCGCCGCGCGAACGGAGGTTCGCCGCGCGAACAGAGTTCGGCGCCGACGCCAAGGAGGGGGCGGTCTCCCCTCTCAAGCGGCGAAACGGCATCGCCTGACCCAGGAGGGATCGACGCCTCGGCCTGTAAGAAGGAGGAGGAGAAAGTCCGGATTGATCGGACGCCATCCCGGCCGCAGGAAATCGTCGGCCCGGCGCGAGAAGATTTTCGTCTGGGACTGCATGGGCCCTCGCGCGCCTCCTCCGGGGGGGGGAACGGCGGCGGGGGGCCGGCGGGCGCTCCCTAGGCGCCCTTCCCGGGGGGCGGGGCCGCCGCGAAGGAGGAGCCCGCCAGGCAGTGCCGCCCCACGGGGTCCTGCCACAGCGCCCCCTCGAGGTGGAGCTCCCCGAGCGCGCGGCTGACCGCCTGGAACCCGCTCGAGGAGAATCGCTCGGCGAGCTCGGCGAAGTAGAGCGGCTCCGTCTCGAGCGTGCGGCGGATGGACTCGGCCAGGGGGCCGATCTCCGCCTCGGGCGCCTCGGGCGCGGACCCGTCATCCCCCGCCCCCAGATAATCCGCGAGCTTCACCTCGTCCGCATAGGCGTAGGAGATCCGGTGATAGCGCTCCCGGGGGACGTTCTCGGGAATCGTCGCGTCGATCCCGCACTTCGCCGTCGTGGGGATGCCGCCCTCGACGACGGGAAGGCTCGGATCGAGCGGCTTGCTGCGGGCGTCGGGGATGATGACGACGTCGCGGTCGGCCTGGACGCAGGTGGCGATGGCCCACTCCACGTCGGTTCCGTCGAACACGTCGATGTGCTCGTCCACGACGACGACGTGCTTCATGTCGGCCACCGAGAGCGCCGCCAAGATCGCGTTCTTGCCGTCCCCGGGGAGCTTGCGGATTCCGATGACGGCGTGCCAGTGGCAGCACCCCCCCGGGGTGACGTTGATGGCCCGCACCTGGATGCCCGCCTCCTTGAGGATCCGGCGCAGGGCGGCCTCGTAGATCGGGGCGCTGATCCAGATGTTCTCCCACGGCATGTGGAGGCCGTAGTAGATGGCGTCCTTGCGCATCGAGACGGCCTTGATGCGCACGAGCGGATTCCAGTGGAGGTCCCCCATGAGGCGGGTGAACTCCCCGAACCGGCCCTCGGGGCGGGTCCAGCCGGTGGGGAGGATCTCGGCCTCGAGGACGATCTCCGAGTCGGCGATGCAGGGCGCGTCCACCGTCTCGCACGGCGCCAGCCGGACGGGCTCCCCGCGCAGCCCGCCCGCGATCCCCATCTCGCTCGTGCCCAGGGGCGCCTTGTAGAGGGAGGCGATCAGCTCGATGGGGTGGGTTCCGATGTTGATGGAGATGGGGAGGGGCCGGTTCTCGGCGAGCGCGCGCTCGGCGTACCGGCGCAGGTTGTTGGGGGTGACGATGTCCACCCCGGTGAGGTTCCGCTCCTTCACCTGGAACCGGTAGGTCCCGGCGTTGAGCCCGTGCTCGGGGTCCCGGGCGAGGGTGACGCCCGCCGTGATCATCGGCCCCCCGTCGAGGACGGAGAAGAGGGGGACGGGGAGGTTGAAGAGGTCCACCTCGCTCCCCTCCTGGAAGACCTCCCGCCCGGCTCCCCTCTCGACGGTGACGGGGTCGATGGGGTGGTCGAGGGCGCGCCGCAGGCGCGCCTCGCACTCGGAGAACTCGCACCCCATGGCCAGGGCGATTCGCGCGCGGCTGTTCGTGAGGCCCGAGAGGACGGGCATGCCGTAGCCGATCACCCGGCGGAAGAGGAGGGCCTTATCGGATTGATCGACGAGGGTGGCGATGTGGCGGATGTCCACCGGCTTTTCGATCTCGACGATCTCCCCCGCCGCCCGCAGCTCCTCCAGCAGTTCGCGCAAGTCGCCTGGCATGAAGCTTCGCCTCCGTTCCTGTTCCGGCCCGCCGACCGCGTCGGGGGCGCCCGGGCCGGCGAGCGGTGGAAAGCCCCCGCGGGGATCGCGGGAGAAGGTTCCGTCAGCCGGGGGGAAAACGATATCACCCCGCCGGCGGGCGAACAATTGGAGAGACCGCGGACTCCTTCGGGGCGGCCCTCCCCTAGCCCGGCGCGCGCGCGCCGGCCTCCCCGGGGCGCTCCACCCCCGGCCCGGCCCCCCGGCCCGAGGGATCCCCCTTTGCCGGGAGGAGCCAGGCGGCGGAGGCCAGCGCCGCCCCCGCGGCGTCGGTCCAGAGGCCCGGCATGAGCAGCCCGAAGGCCGCCGCCCCGTAAAGAAGCCGGGCCGCCGGGCCGGCCGCGAAGATCAGGTATCCCTGCACCGCCGCGCTGAAGAAGAGCACCCCCAGAATCGCCGTCCCCGAGGCGAGAAGCACCTCCCGCCAGCTCCCCACCGCGAGGAGGGCGGGGCTGTAGGCGAAGATGTAGGGGAC
>JAZGDQ010000119.1:0-2247 GCA_036477985.1 bacterium | reverse complement strand
ACGATCGACAAGGACAACTCGACGATCATCGAGGGCAAGGGCAAGGGCAAGGACATCGAAGGCCGCGTGAAGCAGATCCGCAACCAGATCGAGGAGACGACGAGCGACTACGACCGCGAGAAGCTCCAGGAGCGCCTGGCGAAGCTGGTGGGCGGGGTCGCGATCATCAACGTGGGGGCGGCGACCGAGTCCGAGATGAAGGAGAAGAAGGCCCGCGTGGAGGACGCGCTGAACGCCACGCGGGCGGCGGTGGAGGAGGGCGTCGTCGTGGGCGGCGGCGTCGCGCTGGTGCGCTGCCAGAAGTCGCTCGAAAGGATGGGCCTGGAGGGCGACCGCCTGGTGGGGGCGCAGATCCTCTCTCGCGCGCTGGAGGAGCCGCTCCGCCAGATCGCGAACAACGCCGGCGTGGAGGGCTCCATCGTCGTCCAGAGGGTCAAGGGCGAGAAGGGGAGCACGGGCTACAACGCCGCGCTCGACAAGTATCAGGATCTCGTGCGCGCGGGCGTGATCGACCCGACCAAGGTGGTGCGCTCGGCCCTTCAGAACGCGGCCTCGGTGGCGGGCCTCATGCTCACGACCGCGTGCCTGATCAGCGACAAGCCCGAGGAGACCCCGGCCGCGGGGGCCATGCCGCCCGGCGGAATGGGCGGAATGGGCGGAATGATGTAGGGAGTGGATCCGCTGCAACGGGGGGGGCGTCCTGCGGGGGAGTTTCCTCCCCCGACGGGGGCGCCCCCCCCTTTTTTTCGGCCCGGCCCCGAAGGGGGGCTTCCGGCCGCGAAGGGGGGAACCACCCCCACCGACGGAGTCGGCGCCCGCCTTGATGGAGGGGCCTCCCTCACCTAAGATCCCGCGGGAGTGGCTTTCGCCCCTTCGCCGCCTTCCGGCCCCGCCCCCTCCGGGGTGAAGCCGCATAGTCGGCTTCCGGTCCGACGGGATTCGCCATGAAGCGCCAGAAGACCGTCATCATCCCGATTATCATCTCCCTCCTCCTGCATCTGATCTTTTTCGCGGTGTTCAGCCTCGACGCCCTGTGGCCGCTTTCGGTTTCGGCGCGGAAGCCGCTGGCCTTGCGCATCCTCTCGGTGGACCGGCCCAAGCCCAAGGACATCCTCCCCCCCGACCCGGACAGCCGGAACCTCTCCGACGCCAACCGCCGCGAGAGCGGGGAGAAGGCGCCCTCCCCGAACCCCCGCCTGCGCCGGGAGCTGGAGGAGGCCATCGCCGGCCGGCGGGGAACGCCCGCGCCGCCCGTGCGGGAGCGGTTCGCCTCCCTGCCGCCCGTCCCGGACGCGCCCCGCTTCCAGGTGAGCCCGCTTCCCCCCGCCCCGCCCCGGGAGCGGGAGCCGGAGGAGAAGGTCGAGGAAGCGCCTGCCGAGAAGATTGAGGAGGCGCCCGAGGAGAAGCGGGAGGCCCCTGAATCCCCCCGCGCGGAGGACGAGACTCCCCCGGAGGGAGAGTCACCCCCCCCCGAGCCCAAGGTGAAAGTTCGCCGGCCCGACCCCGCCCCTCTCAAGGAGGCTCCCCGTCCCGTCGAGGAGGCGCGCCCGGCTCCGCCCCCGCCCGAGCCTTCCCCGGAGACTCCCCCGGAGGAGAAGACTCCTCCTCCGGAGAAGTCACCCCCGAAGAAGAAGCCGGTGAGGAAGACTCCCCCGGAGGAGAAGTCACCCCCGAAGCCCCGGCCGCGGGTGGTCGTCCGCAAGAGCGAGAAGAGGGCGCCGCCGCCGCCCCCGGCGGACGATCCGCTCGCCATGTTCCGCACGATCCCCCGGCGGCGCGGCCAGCCGGCCGAACCGAACCTGGATCTGACCGACGAGGAGGCGGAGAAGTTCGCCAAGCGGGCCCGCCAGGAGAACCTGGCGAAGGAGGAGGGGGACGTCGTCTCCCTCGACACGCGAAATTACAAGTACGCCTCCTACTTCGCCCACATCAAGGAGCGGATCCAACGGGCCTGGAGCTGGCCCATGGAGGCGCGCGGCTACGGGGGGCAGCTCAAGCTCAAGTTCGTCCTGCGCGAGGACGGCCGGCTCCACCGCCTCGAGCTGCTCAGCTCCTCGGGCTACCGGATCCTGGACGACGCGGCGGTTTCGGCCGTCACCAAGGCGGGCCCCTTCAAGCCCTTCCCGCCCGGCTTCAACCGCAAGCTCCTCCCCATCGAGGGAAGTTTCATCTATGAGCGGAGGGGCTTCTTCGGTACCCGCTAGCCGCCGGTTGACACCCCCGGGGTCGCTTTTTACCATTGGCATC
>JAZGDQ010000118.1:0-4611 GCA_036477985.1 bacterium | reverse complement strand
TAGTCCTGCACACCCGAGGTTTCGATGTCCTCCACCCTGCCGTCGTAGGGGACCATGTAATAGTGCGAGCGGCCGTCCTCCCCTTTGCCCGTCGTGCCATGGGCCGAAAAATAGAGGAGAACCATGTCCTCCTCCTTCACGCGGCCGCGAAGGTCCCGGAGGGCGTCGATGATGGCCTGGCGCGTGGCGGCCCGATCCACCAGAACTTTTATGCGGCTGCTGTCGTAGCCGGTCCGCGTCGAAAGGAGGGCCGCCATGGCCTGGGCGTCCTTGGCGGCGAAATCCAGCTGGCCGAACTCGGCGCCCGCGGTCTTGGGGTATTTCGCGATCCCCACGAAGACGCCGTAATTTTTCCCGGGCTTGCGCATGATTTCCTTGGTCGGCCGGCTGAGGACGATCATCACGGCGGCCTGGGAGAGGAACTTCCCCTCCCGGTCGGCCGCGAGGAGGCGGTCGGCGTCTTTCTTCACGAGGACGATGTCGCCCTTCTTCTTCCCCGAGGCCGCGATCGCCTGGACGATGAGCGGATTCTTCCCCACCCGCTTTTTCGCCTTCCCCTTGTCGAGGCGGGCGGCGTACCCCACCGGGCCGAGCTTTTGCAAAATCTCCTTTGCCACGAGGTGGGGGCCGAAGATCACCTTCTCGGTCTTCTCCTCGAGGATGCGCGGCGCCAGGGAGGGGCGAAAACCCGTGTCCGAGGTTTCGACGATGACGCCGGTGAACTTCTCGTGGGTCCGGAAGGCGGCGTCGGGCTTGTAGGGCTTCACCGGCCGGGTGGCGGCCCAGGGGGTGACGTTGCCCGCGAGCCCGCCCGGCCCCCGCAGGAGCATGCCGAGCGTCACCTCGGCCGAAAACCCCCTGTCCATATCCCCCATGGCCTTCTCACTCAGCACCCGGGCGTTCTTGATGTGGGCCTTGACGCGGGTTCGCACCACCTGGCTTTGGAGGAGGGCGTTTTTCACGAGGGTGACGCCGTCGACCGAAACGCCTTCCACCGCCTCGGCCAGCTTGGCGTAGGCGAGGGCGCGGGCGGCCTCGACCGCCATCGCCTTCCCCTGCACCACGCTGAAAACCAGCGCCGGGTCGGCCGTTCCCAGGGCCTTGACCTCGATGTAGCCGTCGTCCCATTTGAGGCGGACGGCCGATCGTCCCCCGGAGTGGACGACCTGCTCGTCGAGGCGGGACTTCTCGCGCTCCTTCTTCCACCACTGGGCGTGCGCGGGGGAGGCCAGGGCGGCCGCGATGAAAACAATCGCGATGAAGAAGAGGAAACGACGCATCACGGCGGACTCCTTTTCCCAGTGATCGAAATTACAAGACATTCTCCCGATCGCCTCCGCAACCGCGAAAATGGCTCCGTTCAGTACAAACATCCCTCACCGGGTGCGCGGGGGCGAAACCTCCGGGGCCCCGCCGCCCGTCCCGCGAATTGTCCGGAAATCACTTAAGAAATTATAGAATCCTTCGGGATTTTATGCCACCCCAACGGAAAGGGCCGGCCCCCGGCAGGGGGATGGGACTGCCCCCGGCAGGGGAATGGGACGGCCCCCGAAATCGGGATGGAGGGTCTCAGGGGGAGCGAAGGGAGGGCCGGGCGCACCCCCCCGGGGTCATTCCCCCTCCTCCAGCGCGGCCTCGGCCCGGGCCAGGTCGAGCGGCATCCCCATGGCGCGGAACATCTCGATCGCGGCCGAGAGCTCCTCGCGCGACTCCTCCCCCCGCCCCGTCCTGCCGAACAGCATCCCCAGGCCCAGGCGGCACTGCGCCAAGAGGGTGCGCATCCCCCGCGCCTCGGCCAGGGAGAGGGCCTGCCGGAAATGGCTCTCGGCCGTCTCGGAGTCGGGCGGCTCCTCGCGCCCGGCCAGCTCTCCCATCAGCCGGTGGACCCAGGCCTGGCTCCCCACCTCCTTGCGCTCGCGGCAGAGCTCGAGGGCGCGCCGGGCGAGGCGGAGGGCCTCCTCCCGATGGCCGGCCAGCATGCAGGCCTCGCCCAGCCAAGCCATCCCGAGGGAGTGGCCGATTCCCCCCTGGAGGCGGATCCACTCCTCCACCGCCCGCTCCAGGAGGGCGAGGCCCTCGTCCACCCGGCCCGAGAGGGCGTAGGCGTAGCCCAGGTAGGCCGCGCTCCAGGGGGCGAAGACCGGAATCTCGCGCGAGAGGTCCAGGCAGCGCTCGAGCATCGAGACGGCCTCGTCGAAATCCCCCTTGCGCAGGTGCAGAAACCCGACGCCGAAGTAGGAGGAAATCATGCTGTAGGGCTGGTCCACCTCGGCGGCGATGCGCAGGGCCTCCTCCCCGCGCGCAATTCCTTCCTCGAACTCCCCCGTCTCGGCGAGGCAGGAGGCGAGCTGGCTCCGGGAGATGAGCGAGGCCGAGTTGGCGAGGCCGAAGCGCTCGCGGCGCCGCTCCTCCGGGATGGAGGCGACGTTCTTGCGGAGCAGCTCCGCCGCCCGCCGGTAGTCGCCCAGCGCCTGGCGGGCCTGGCTCAGGAAGAAATTCGCCCCCACCTCGAGGTCGAGGTCTCCCGCCTCCTGGGCGATGTCGAGGGCGCGCTCGCCGCACTCGACGGCGCGGGGAAGATTCTCGGACAGCGTATGGTGCTGGGCGAGGAAGGCGAGGGCCCGGCTCAGCCGCGGGCTGTCCCCGAGGGCCTCCGCGCCCTCGCGGGCCTCTTCGAGGCGCCCGAGGAGCCGGTCCATCTCCCCCAGCGGGAGGAGGGAGTTCCGCAGGTCGAAGCGCAGGTCGATGGCGCGCTCGCTCGACTCCCGGCCCTCGGGCAGGTGCGGGAGGGCCTCGAGCGCCCCCCCGAAGCAGGAGACCGCCTCCCGGTTGGCCGAGTGGGAGGCCGCCCAGGCCCCCGCCCGCCGGAAATAGGCGTACGCCTTCTCCCACGCCTCGCCCCCGAAGGCGTGGTGGGCGAGCCGCTCCACCTGCTCCTCCGCCCCATCCTCCCCGAGGGCCTCCATGGCCTCCAGGACGCGCGCGTGGATCTCGCGCTTCCTCTCCCGGAGCAGCCCCCCGTAGGCCACCTCCTGGGTGAGGATGTGCTTGAAGGCGTACTCGGGCGCCGGGTGGAGGGTCCGCTCAAAGAGGAACTCCCCCTCGATGAGGGCCGCCAGATCCCGCCGCAGCGCCTCCTCCTCCTCCTCCTCGGCGGCGGTCTGGAGGAGGGCGAGAGGAACATCCTTCCCGATGACCGAGGCCGTCTGGAGGAGGTGCTTCGCATCGAGGGAGAGGCGGTCGATCCGCGCGGCCAGGACGGCCTGAACCGTGGGCGGCATCCGCACCGACTCGACCGGCTTGAGCATGATGCAGGCGCCCTTCTCCCCCCCGAGCTCGCCCCCCTCGATCAGGGTCTGCACGCACTCCTCCAGGAAGAAGGGGTTTCCCCCGGTCCGCTCGATGAGGAGCCGCTTGAGGGGCGCGAGGCCGGCGTCCGCCCCGAGGAGCCCGTGGAGAAGGTCCTCCGCCCCCGCGGGCGGGAGGGGCTCGAGCGGGAGGGCCGTGAAGTGCTCCCTCCCCTCCCAGGGGGGTTCGTACTCGGGCCGGTGGCTGATGAGGAGAAGGATGCGCGCGCCCTCAATCTCCTCGGCCAGACTCTCGAGCAGGGACAGGGACTCGGAGTCGCTCCACTGGAGGTCCTCGAGGACGACCAGGAGGGCCCGCCCCTCGCTCTCCTTCAGGAGGAGGCGGGTGACGGCCTCGATCATCCGCCGCCGCCGGCCGGGGGGATCGAGCCCCTCCCATTCGGGGTCTTCGGCGGGGAGGCTGAGGAGGGCGAGGAGGGCCGGGAGGTGGGGGGCCAGCTCGCCGTCCAGCGCCGCGAGCCTTCCCGCCACCTTCTTGCGCGCGGCGCGCGCGTCGTCGCCCCCCGCAATCTGGAAGTAGCCCCGCAGGAGGTTCCGGAAGACGAGATAGGCCGTCGACCGCCCGTGGGAGACCGCCCCGCTCTCGATCAGGAGCCAGCCCCGGCCCCGGTGGGAGCGGGTGACCTCCCACAGGAGGCGGGACTTGCCCACCCCCGCCTGCCCGCCCGCCGCCACAATCTGCCCTCGCCCCTCCCCGGCGCGGCCGATGGCCTCCTCCAGGGCGGCGAGGGCCTCCGCGCGCCCCACGAAGGGGGTGAGGCCGCGCGCGACGGAGGCCTCCAGGTGCGACCGGTCGGGCGTCGCGCCCATGAGCTCGTAGACCGTCACCGGCTCGGGCATCCCTTTCACCTCCACCGGCCCCAGGGCCTTGGCGTGGACGAACCGCTCGGCGAGGCGCAGGGTTTCGGCCGTCACCTGGACCGTGCCGGGGACGGCGAGCTGCTCCATCCGGGCGGCGAGGTGAACCGTGGGGCCGATGGCGTCGTAGTCCATCGAGAGATCGTTCCCGATGGATCCGACCACGACCTCCCCCGAATGGAGCCCCACGCGCACCTTCACCCAGGCCCCGGTGTCGCGGAGGATCTTCTCGGCGATGCGCGACACCCCCTCCTGGATGGCCAGGCCCGCGTAGCAGGCCCGCGCGGCGTGGTCCTCATGCGCTATCGGCGCCCCGAAGAGGGCCATCATGCCGTCCCCGAGCACCTTGTTGACCGTGCCCTCGTAGCGGTGCACTCCCTCCATC
>JAZGDQ010000117.1:0-5023 GCA_036477985.1 bacterium | reverse complement strand
AACATCCCATGAGTCGGCGCAACGGGAACCCTCCCCGGTGAAAATCGGTGGGCCCAAGGTACCATCTTGCCCCCCGCCAGACTATCGAAGGGGCGGAGCGGGGGGTTGCACTTTCGGTGTTTTTTTCGTATGTGAAAGACAGATTCTCGTGCCGCGGGCCGGAGGCTGCAGGGTTCCCCCGCCCTGCCGCCGGGGGATGCGCCATCCGCCCCCGCTCCGCCCTCCGCAAGGCGCCCGACGCCTCCGCCCCCGGACATTCATCCCGCCCCGAGGAGAGCCCTCCCTTGATGAGCCGACGCGCGACCTTCCGGATCGCCCTCTCTCTCGCGGCCCTGCTCCTTCTCGGCGGCTGCTTCAGGCTCCCCAAAAGCCTCCGCTTCCCCTCCTCCACCAAGAAGAAGGTCGCCGACCCGCGCAAGTACCGCTTCCCCGACCTTCCCGTGCCCGCCGGACTCGATCTCAGCGTGGAGGATTCGTTCATATTCGAGGCCCCCGGCACCCGGGCGGGCCATCTCGTCTACCGGGGGGGGAGGAAGTACGAAGCCGTCGTCCGCTTTTACCGGGAGAAGATGCCCGAGCACGGCTGGAGGCTCGTGAGCAGCTTCGAGCGGGGACAGGCCACCCTGACCTTCGAGAAGCCGGGCTGGGTCATCAGCATCATCGTCAGCTCCAAGGTCCTCGGCTCCCAGGTGGACATCAACATCGGTCCAAAGGCCAAAGGTTTTGTGGAAAAGGACATCCCCAAGCGCCGCTGACCGCCCGCCCGGCCTCCGCCTCGTAATGACCGTGGGCGGCCACATGGAGGCCCACATCCTCAAGGGGCGGCTCGAGGCCGAGGACATACCCGTTCACCTATCCTATGAATCGACGGGCCCCCTCTACGGCTTTCGCCTCACGGGCCTGGGGGCGGTGCACATCATGGTGCCGGATGCCTTCGAGCGCGCGGCGCGCCACATCTGCGGAACCGCCGAGGGGATGGAGGCCGAAGACGAGCCTCCCGCGGACGGCGCCGCCTGAGGCGCCGTCTGAGACGGTTCGTTAAGCCTGAGCTAAGGCCCGAGCCGGGCAAGCTGGTTGGACGAACGTGGCGGAGGACGCTGGATCCCCCCCCTTCTTTGAGAGAGCCCGATGAACGATGCCGGCGCAACGAATGACTGGGAGGAGCTCCGCCAGCTCCTCCTCGAGATCTCCTACGAGGAGCGGAAGGTGATTCTCACCTCCGGGCAGGAGAGCAATTTTTACGTGGACTGCCGGGAGACCACCCTCCACGGGCGGGGGACCATGCTCGTGGGCCGCCTCTTCTTCGAGCGCCTGCGCGGCTCGGGCGCGCGCGCGGTGGGCGGCCCCACCCTGGGGGCGGACCCCATCGTGACGGCGGTGGCCATGACCGCCGCCCTTGAGGGAATCGAGTTTCCCGCCTTCATCATCCGCAAGGCGACGAAAGAGCACGGGACGGAGAACCGCATCGAGGGCCTCGGCAACCTGCACGAGGGGATGGAGGTGGGGATCGCCGAGGACGTGGTGACCACCGCCTCCTCCACCCTCCGCGCCATCGAGGGCGCCGAGGCGGCGGGCCTCAAGGTGGTCAAGGTGCTCTGCCTCGTGGACCGCGAGGAGGGCGGCCGGGAGAACCTGGCCGAGAGAGGCTTCACGCTCGACGCCATCTACACCAAAACCACCCTCCTCGAAGGCCGCCCCGGCTGAGCGCTCCCTAGCCCTTCGACCAGAAGATCCAAAGGCCGTGGCGGCGGGCGATGCGCGCGCGCCCGGCGATGCCGGCCTCGGCGGCGTGCGCCTCCGCTTCGGCCGGGGCGAGCCGGCTCTTCCCAAGAAGGTCGTTCAGCTCCCGCGCCCGGGGCAGGCGCTCCTCGATGAGGGCGTCGGCCGCGCCCGCGCCGAAGCCCCCGCCGTGCGCCCCGAGCCCGCCGGGCCGCAGGACGCGGTCCATCTCGGCGAGGATGCGCGCCTGCCCCTCCCAGAAGAAGAGCCCTCCCCGGAAGAGAACGAGGTCGAAACTCCCCTCCCCGAAGGGAAGGGCGCGCTTGTCGAAGCGCTGGACGCGGATCCGCTCCGCCATCCCCTCCTCGGCCACCTGCTCGGCGAGGTAGGCGACGGCCTCATCGCGGTCGTCCCCGCAGACGAAGGACAGACCGGAGCGCCTTTCGGCCAGGGCGAGGGAGACGCCCGGCCCGTAGGGGCCGATCTCGAGCGCCCGCCCGCCGTCCGGGGGCAGCCAGCCCCCGCCGCCCTCGGCGAGCAGCTCCTCGGCCACGTGGCCGTAGAAGGGCGCGAAGTGGGCGTTCACCGCGCGCTCGGTCTCGAATCCCATCCCGCCTCCTCCGGCCGCGCGCGGCCCTACTCGTCCCCCACCACGGCGATGGCCTGGACCTCGAGCAGATTGTCCGGATGGTCGAACCCGGCCACCTGGATGAGGGCGCTGCCCGGGAATTTGTCCTTGAAGTAATGCTTGCGGACGCCCACGAAGCGGTCGTCGAAGCGCGCGTCGAGGATGAACACCGTCATCACGACGATGTCCTCCATCTTTCCGCCCACGCGCTCGAGGACCCGGCCGATCTGGCGGAAGATGGCGTGGGCCTGCCCCTCGAAGTCCCCGGCGAGGGATTTCCCCTCCTCGTCCTCCACCCGCGTCACCCCTGCGAGCCAGACGTGCTTGCCCCCCTGGGTCACCACGGCGGGCGAATATCCCCGGCCCTCCGGCTCGTCTCCCTTCACGTACTCGCGCGGCATGTTTCATCCTCCAATGGAAAACAGGACAACCCCGCCGGGGGGGGCGCCCCGGCTCCTCCCGGCCCCCCGTGCGGCCCCACGCCCGGGCGGGCGGTCTTGACACCCTCCCGCGGCACGATATGTTGAAGCCCTCGGAATATCGGATTTCCTCGGTTTTGGCCACCGCGCGGGGGAGAAGATGGCGGACCGCACGCTCGGCGTCGGCTTCGTGGGCATCGGCAAATGGGCCGGGATCATCGCCCGGGGAATCGAGGCCACGCCCGGCATCGAGACCGCCGCCTGCTACACCCGCACCCGGGAGAAGCGCGAGGACTTCGCCCGCGAGTTCGGATGCGAGGCGGTGGGGAGCTATGCGGACCTCCTCGCCCACCCGCGCGTGGAGGCGGTGGCGGTTCTCTCCACGACCGAGGCGCACCACGAGCTGGCGCTGGCCGCCATCGAGGCGGGCAAGCACCTCTTCATCGACAAGCCCATCACGGTGACCATCGCCCAGGGGGCCGAGATCGTCCGAAGGTGCGCCGAGGCGGGCCTCACCCTCCAGGTGGGGTACGAGACCCGGTGCATGTCCGGCATCGTCCACCTCAAGCGCCTCCTCGACGAAGGCAAGCTCGGCCAGCCGGTCGCCTGCGAGGTGAACTGGTCGCACGACCTCGGCATGCGCATCACCCCCGATGACTGGTACTACTACGAGGAGAAATGCCCGGGCGGCCCCCTCATGCAGATGGGCATCCACCACGTCAACAACGCCTCCCTCCTCATGGGGCCCGTCGCCCGGGTGCGGGCCATGGGCACGCGCCAGGTCATCGAGGCCGAGGTGCCCGACCTCACCGGCGCCATCCTCGAGCACGAATCGGGCGCCCTCACCTACCTGGGGGCCTACTACCACTGCCCCCGCCGCTGGAACCTGGACCTGATGTGCACCGAGGCCTACGCCTCCCTCGTGCTTCACGCCTCCCAGGGGGACCTCCCCGAGTACATGCGCCGCCTCCTCGACGCCGACGCCTACTCCGAGCTGCAGATCTCCTGGCGCGGGGGCGGGGAGGCCGAGACCGTCGATCTCCCCCGGGGGAACGTCATCGAGGCCGAGATGGCCGAGTTCGCCCGCAGGGTGGGCGAGGGGGGCCCCTCGCCGGCGGACGGGGCGGCGGGCGTCGAGTCCCTCGCCGTCGTGCACGCCGCGGTCGAGAGCATGAAGAGCGGCCGCGCCGTCGAGATGAAGGAGTTTCTCGCCGCCGCCGGCGGCTGAGGGGTTTGAGAGGAGGGAGCCGCCGTGGAGCCCGCCGCCTGGGCCGGGGACCTGCACGAGGCCATCGAGACGTTTCACAAAAAAGGCTGGACGGACGGCCTCCCCGTCGTCCCCCCCACCGAAGAGCTCCTCGCCCGCTTCCTCGAGGCGGCCGGCCTGGGGGAGGAGGATGCCGTCTTCCGCCTCCCCGAGCGGAGGCGCACCGTCACGGCCGGCAAGATCGCCCTCAACGCCATCATGGCCGGCTGCCTGCCCGCCTACATGCCCGTCCTCCTGGCGGCGCTCGAGGCGATGGCTGACCCGGCCTACAACCTTCACTCCAGCGCCGCGAGCACGGGCGGCGGCGCCCCCTTCATGGTGGTGAACGGCCCCGTCCGGGGCGAGATCGGCATGAACGCCGGGGGAAACATCTTCGGACCCGGCTGCCGGGCCAACGCCGCCGTCGGCCGGGCCATCCGGCTCGTCCTCATGAACTGCATCGGAGCCGTCCCCGGCCTCCTCGACCGCTCCACCCAGGGGAATCCGGGAAAAGCGGGCTTCACCTTCGCCGAGAACGAGGAGGCGAGCCCCTGGGAGCCCCTCCACGCCGAGCGCGGCCTCCCCGCCGGGGGGAGCGCCGTCACCCTCTTCGCCGCCGAGGGCCCCCACAACATCCAGAACCACTACGGCCGCGCGCACGGAATCCTCGACACCGCCGCCCACACCATGTCGAGCCTGGGGAGCATGAGCGCCGGGCAGAGCTTCCTCGTTTTCGCGCCCGAGCACGCGGCCCTGATCGGAAAGGAATTCCCCGAAAAGGCCGCGGTGAAGGAGTACCTCTTCGATCGGGCCCACCTCCCCGAGGCGCTCCTGCGCCGCACCGGGAAGATCGACGGGCCCGCCTGGTCGAAGGACCCCGGGAAGGTGCGCCACGCCCTTTCGCCCGAGGACATCTTCATCGTCGTGGCCGGGGGAGAGGCGGGGGGCCACTCCGCCTGGGTCCCCTCCTGGAGCCGCAGGCGCAACGGCCTCGCCGTCACGCGCCCCGTC
>JAZGDQ010000116.1:0-8783 GCA_036477985.1 bacterium | reverse complement strand
CCGGGGCCGGAGGGACCTTCCAAGTGGCGAATCCATCCAGGGTCCGGTCGGGAGGCCGCGCCGGAAGGCGCGCATTCCGCGCGGTGCGGTGCGTCCCCCCGGACTCGGGCCCCTACCGCTATCTCCTTGAAATCGTTCTGTCTCCCTCCCCCGGCCCCTCTCTGGCGGTCATCCTCAAGAACCCCTCCCGGGCCTCGGCCGAGCGCAGCGACCCCACCGTGGGGAAGCTCGAGGCCTGGGCGCGGTGGCGGGGCTTCGGCCGGCTCGCGGTGGTGAACCTGTTCGCCCGGCGGGGCGCCCGCCCCGAGGCCCTGAACGAGGCGGGCTACCGGGCCGCCGTGGGCCCCGGAAACGACCGGTGCATCCGCGCGGCGGCGCGCGGGGCGGACCGGGTGGCCGCCGGCTGGGGGAATCCCAACGGAATCGATCCGGAGGCTTACGACCGGCGTATCGGGGAGGTCCTCCGCCTCCTGGGCGCCATCCCGCTCCACATCGTCGGGGAGCCGACCCGGCAGGGCCACCCCCGCCACGGCTTGCATTGGAACAGCGGCCTCGAGATGGCGAGGCGCCGCCCGAAGGGCGACTGGGGGGAGGGTTAGGGAGGGGGAGAAACCCGGGAGGGCGGCCCCCCCTATTTCCCCTTCACGATCCGGTTCCGCAGGACGCCGATTCCCTCGATCTCGAGCTCAAGGACGTCCCCGGGCTGTATCCACTTCCCCAGGTCGGCGCCGCAGCCCGTTCCCACCGTGCCCGAGCCGAACAGCTCGCCGGGCAGAAGCTCCTCCTCCATCGAGGCGTGCTCGATGACCCGGCCCCAGGAGAAGTGCATGTCCCCCGCGTTCCCCCGGCTCCACTCCTCCCCGTTCACCCGGGCGACCATGACCGCGTTCCCCGGATCGAACTCGTCCTTCGTCACGAGGCAGGGGCCGATGGCCGTCCCGAAGTCCTTGCCCTTGTGGGGGCCGAGCCAGAGCTTCATCTCCTCCATCTGGATGTCCCGGGCGCTGAAGTCGGTCAGGACGGTGAAGCCGAACACGTGGTCCATCCCCTCCGCCTCGGGGATGTTCTTCCCCCGCTTTCCGATGAACATGCCGATCTCCAGCTCGTAGTCCAGCTTCTCGGTGTAGCTGGGCCAGGGGAGGTCCTCCTCCGGGCCCAGGATGGTGAGGCGGTTCCCCTTGTAGCAGGTGGGCATTTCGTACCAGAGGGGGTCCACGGTCGTGTTCCGCCGCCGCGCGCCGGCCGCCTTGTGCTCCTCGAAGGTGAGGAAGTCCCGGAAGGTCACGGGCCGGGGCACGGGCGCCAGGAGGCGCACCTCCTCCAGGAGGAAGGCGAGGCGCTCGCCCGAGGGGCCCTTCGCCTCCGGACCCTCGGCCTCCAGGTAGGCGACGGCCCGGCGGGCGGCCTCCAGGGAGGGCTCCCCTCCCTCCATGACGAGGCGCATGTCCTGGGGCAGGCGGAAGTCCGCATAGGCGGAATACCGGGGCTCCCCTCCCTCGGCCCGCAGGCGGGCGGCGAAGGCGTGGGCGAGGTCCACGGCGCGCTCCTCCCCTCCCAGTTTCGAAAGGGCGCCCACGCGGCTTGCCTTCCCCAGCGGCGTTTCCACTTCAAAGGTGATGAACTTCATCGTCTCCCCCCGGAATGGCGCCATGATTTCGTCGGCGCAAGGCGAAGCCGCCAACGCCGACGCGAAAGGCTGCTGCCCCAAGGCGAAGCCGCCAACGCCGACGCGAAAGGTTCCTGACCGCTGTCGCTCTCGTCTTCGGACCTGGGCGCCCTCGCGGGGCCGCCCTGGCGGGCGTCACCCCGGGACGAGATGCCCCGGTCTGTCGCCTGATTCGCGATTCCGCCCGCTTGGTTTCGAATTTCGCTCGGCTGAGCTCGTCGCAGGCGGCCAAGATACCATGCCGCCGAAGACAGGCGAAGCCGCCAACGCCGCCGCGAAGGCCCGTATTCGTTCTTCGGCCCGGGTCTGGTTTTCTCTTCCCCGGGGCGCGCCGGAGGAGAGGCGAAAGAAAGGCGTGGGGTAGGGGGGATGGGCGGACCTCCCAGCCCTTCCCGGCGGCTCCGGGTGGAGCCGGCCCCCCTCAACCGGGCAGGCTGCAGGCCGAGGGGGCGGGCTTCATGGGCCGGCGCTCCCCTCTCAGGGGGTCATTTTCCGGCCCCCTTCGGGCTTGACTTCCCCGGGGCGTGCGGTTAGCTTATGGCGTTTTTCGGGGGCTGGGCCCATCGCCCGGGCCCCTTTAGATTGTTCGGAATCATACCGGTTTTTCATGTCGGACTCCCGGCAGAGCGTGTGTGCGGCCTCCCCGCGAGCGGGCGAGGATGCGGCGCGCCCGAGGTGTTCATGACGAAGCGCGCCGACGTGCGGAAGCTCCTGGCCGTCCTGGGTCTTCTCGGCATCGCCCTCGCCGCCGGGGCCGGGGCTCCCACCGCGGCGGCGGCCGCCTCCGCGGGCGGCGGTCTCGGCGGGTGGATCCACGGATTCAACTTCGGGAGCGGCGCCCTCGTCATCAACCCCGTCATCATCCTGATCCAGTGGGTCAACTTTCTGATCCTCCTCATCGTGCTGAATAAGATCCTCCTCCGGCCGCTCTGGAAACACATGAACGAGCGCTCGGGGAAGATTCGCGGCGATCTGGAAACCGCCGAGCGGGACCGCTCCGAGGCCCAGGGCTACGTGAGCCAGTACGATGACTCCCTCGCCGAGATACAGCGGGAGAACACCGAGGCCGTCGTCCAGCTTCAGCAGGAGATGGCCGACGCCACCCGCGCCCGCGTCGAGGAGATTCGCGAGAAGACGAACCGGGAGCTGGAGGAGGCCCGCTCCTCCATCGCCGCTCAGGCGAAGGGGGCCGCCTCCGAGCTCAAGGGCCGCGCACGCCAGTTCGCCTCCGACATCGCCAACCGGCTCGCCGGGCGGCAGGTGGCCTGAGGAGGGCCGGGGCGCGTGAACCGCCGGGAACGACACATCCTGATCGGAGGCCTCCTGCTCGCGAGTCTCTGGGCGCCGGCGGCCTGGGGCGGCGGTTTCGCCTGGGCGGCCGAGGCCGAAGTCTTCCACAAGTCCTTCAGCTTCAAGGAAGAGATCTTCAAGCTCGTCAACATCCTCATCGTGGTCGCCATCCTCATAAAGGTGGCCGCCAAGCCCCTCAAGAACTTCATGGCCGGCCGGCGCGAGGGGATCCGAAAATCGATCGCCGAGGCCGAGAAGGCGCGCGAGGAGGCCGAGCGCCTCCTGGAGGAGCAGCGCGCCAAGGTGGCCGACCTCGAGGCCGAGCTCAACCGGGTCCGGAAGACGGGCGAGGAGGAGCGCGTCCGGCTCCGCGAGCGCCTCCAGGCGGATCAAGAGACCCAGGCCGAGCGCCTTCTCGAACAGACGCGCGGCGCCATCGAGCTCGAGGGCCGCCGCGCGCGGGCCGAGCTTCAGAACGAAGCCTCCCGCCTCGCCCTGGAGATCGCCGAGGACATCCTCCGGAAGAACTTCGGGCCCGAGGATCAACAGCGCCTCGTCGACGACTTCCTGTCCAAGGTGGGGAACTCGAACGGAGGGAGCCGATGACCGGCGGAGAGGTGGGGCGCCGTTACGCGAAGGCGCTGGCGGAGATCGCCGAGCGCCGGGGCTCGCTCGATGAGACGGGGGCCGAGCTCGAGGCGGCGGCGGAGGGCCTGACCCGCCACGTCGAGCTTCGCCGCGTCCTCGACAACCCCCGGTTTCCCGCCCCCACCCGAATGCGCCTGGTCGAGAGCGTGCTGAGCGCCGCGGGGGCGAGCGACCTCATCCGCAATTTCGTGCGCCTGATCGTCAAGAAGGATCGCATGGCCGAGCTCGAGGGCATCGCCATGCAGTACCGCGAGATCGCGGACGAGAAGCGCAACCGCGTCCGCGCCCAGGTGCGCACCGCCTTCGAGCTGAGCGGCGGCCAGTTGGAGCGCCTCCGCGCCCGCCTCTCCGAGATGACCGGGAGCGAGGTGCTGATCGAGGTCGAGCGGGACGAGAGCCTTATCGGCGGGATCATCTGCCGGGTGGGAAGCGTGATGATGGACGGCAGCATCCGGAATCAGATCAAGAACCTGCGTGAAAAGATGGTGGCGGGCTAACCGCGCGCAAAGACGCTTCGGGATTCTTGAGGGGACGATATGCAGATTCGCGCCGAAGAGATCAGCCAGATCATCCAGAAGGAAATCGAGGGTTTCGACGCATCCGTCGAGCTGGCCGAAACGGGCAACGTCATCTCGGTCGGGGACGGGATCGCGCGCATCTACGGCCTGGAGAAGTGCATGGCGGGCGAGCTGCTCGCCTTCCCGGGCGACCTGATGGGCATGGCGCTCAACCTCGAGACGGACAACGTCGGCGCCGTCCTCCTCGGGGACGACCGGTACATCAAGGAGGGCGACGAGGTCCGGCGCACGGGCCGCATCGTCCAGGTCCCGGTGGGCAAGGCCCTCCTCGGCCGCGTCGTGAACGCGCTCGGCCAACCCATCGACGGGAAGGGGCCGATCGACACCGACGCCACGGGGAACATCGAGATCCTCGCGCCGGGCGTGGTCGATCGCCAGCCCGTGACGGAGCCCCTCCAGACGGGGATCAAGGCCATCGACGGGATGATCCCCATCGGCCGCGGGCAGCGCGAGCTGATCATCGGCGACCGCCAGACGGGCAAGACGGCAATCGCCGTGGACACCATCATCAACCAGAAGGATTCCGACGTCGTCTGCATCTACGTCTGCATCGGCCAGAAGCGCTCGACGCTCGCCCAGGTGGTGAGCACCTTCGAGAAGACGGGGGCGATGGAGTACACCATCGTCGTCGCGGCGACGGCCTCCGACCCCGCCCCGCTCCAGTACATCTCCCCCTACTGCGGCTGCGCCATGGGCGAGCACTTCCGCGACAACGGGATGCACGCCCTCATCATCTACGACGACCTCTCCAAGCAGGCGGTGGCCTACCGGCAGCTCTCCCTCATGCTCCGCCGCCCGCCGGGCCGCGAGGCGTATCCGGGCGACGTGTTCTACCTGCACTCCCGCCTGCTCGAGCGCGCCTCCAAGCTGAGCGAGGAGAAGGGGAGCGGCTCCCTCACCGCGCTGCCCATCATCGAGACCCAGGCGGGCGACGTCTCGGCCTACATTCCCACCAACGTGATCTCGATCACCGACGGGCAGATCTACCTCGAGTCGAATCTCTTCTACTCGGGCATCCGCCCGGCCGTGAACGTGGGCCTCTCGGTCTCGCGCGTGGGCGGCGCCGCCCAGAACAAGGCGATGAAGAAGGTGGCCGGAACGCTGCGGCTCGACCTGGCCCAGTACCGCGAGATGGCGGCCTTCGCCCAGTTTGGCTCCGAGCTCGACGCCGCCACCCAGGCGCAGCTCAACCGGGGCTCCCGCCTCACCGAGCTCCTCAAGCAGCCCCAGTACGCGCCGGTTCCCGTCCACAGGCAGATCATGGCCATCTTCCTCGGAACCCAGGGCTACCTCGACGACGTGCCGCTCGAGGACGTCCTGAAGGTGGAGGCCGACTTCCTCACTTTCATGGAAAGCGCCCACCAGCAGCTGGTCGCCGATCTCATGGAGAAGAGAGAGCTCACCGACGATATCTCCGGCAGGCTCAAGGCGGCCAGCGAGGAATTCAAGAAGTCCATCAAGGCAAAGGCGCCGGCGGAATCCTCCGCGGCCGCCGGCTAACCGGACGAAGGGTCTCCGATGGCATCGCTTCGCGACTACAAACGGCGCATCCGCAGCGTCAAGAACACCCAGCAGATCACCCGGGCCATGAAGGTCGTGGCGGCCTCCAAGGTGCGCCGCTCCCAGGAGCGGATCGAGAACGCCCGCCCCTACAGCGAGAAGATGGCCGAGCTGGTGAATTCGCTGGCCCTGCGCGTGGAGGGGGAGCCCCATCCACTCCTGCGCGACACCATGCGGAACGAGCGGGCGCTCCTCCTCATCGTCACCTCCGACAAGGGGCTCTGCGGGGGCTACAACACGAACATCAACCGGCAGGCCGGCCAGTTCCTCCGCAAGCGTGAGGCGGACGGCAAGGAGACCGAGCTCGTCGTGATGGGCCGCAAGGGGAGGGATTATTTCGCCCGCCTCGGCTACGACTTCAAGGAGACCTTCACCGAGGTCTACGGACGGATCGACTTCTTCCTCGCCCAGACCATCTCCGATCTCCTGATGCGCGCCTACCTGGAGGAGGGCGTGGACGAGGTCCACGTGCTGACCACCGAGTTCATCTCCATCATGAGCCAGACCCCCCGCCTCTTCCGGCTGCTGCCCCTCGCCTCCCCCATCCCCGACGCGATCGACGAGAAGGGCGAGGCCGTGATGACGGACTACATCTACGAGCCCTCGGTGGAGGCCGTGCTGCGGAACATCCTTCCCCGCCACGTGACGGTGCAGATCTACCGGGCGCTGCTCGACGCCGAGGCCAGCGAGTTCGGGGCGCGGATGACGGCGATGGACAACGCCACGCGCAACGCCGAGGAGATGATCGAAAGCCTCACCTTGTTCATGAACCGGGCCCGCCAGGCGTCGATCACCAAGGAGCTTCTCGAGGTGATCTCCGGGGCGGACGCGCTCAAGGGGTGAGGTTCGGAGGAAATCGTTCTCTTTCTCGGGAATGGATTCCCGAAGCCGGCGCGGGAGAAAGTCTCCCCCGCCCGGGACGCCGTTCTCGAGCGCCAAGGAGCCGGGAATGAACGAAGGACGCGTGACGCAGATCATCGGGCCCGTCATCGACGTGGAGTTCGAAATCGGGAAGCTTCCATCGCTCAAGAACGCGCTCGTCGTGAAGAAGGACCCGGCGACGCTCCAAGAGGGCGAGCGGGACGAGATCGTCGTCGAGGTGGCCCTCCACCTGGGCGAGTCCACCGTGCGGGCCATCTCGATGGAGCCCACCGAGGGTCTCGTCCGGGGCCTCAAGGCGGTGGACACCGAGGCGCCGATCATGATTCCAGTCGGGCGCGAGGTCCTGGGCCGGATTCTCAACGTGATCGGCGAGCCCGTGGACGGGGGCGGCGAGGTCGGCGCCAAGATGCGGATGCCGATTCACAGGTCGGCGCCGGAGCTGGAGGAGCAGTCCACCTCGACCGAGATGCTCGAGACCGGGCTCAAGGTCGTCGATCTGCTTGAGCCCTACACCAAGGGCGGCAAGACGGGCCTCTTCGGCGGCGCCGGCGTGGGCAAAACCGTCCTCATCATGGAGCTCATCAACAACATCGCGAAGGAGCACGCCGGGACGAGCGTGTTCGCCGGCGTGGGCGAGCGCACCCGCGAGGGGAACGATCTCTACCTGGAGATGAAGGAGTCCGGCGTTCTGGAAAGCGTCGGCCTCGTCTACGGCCAGATGACCGAGCCGCCCGGGGCGCGCCTGCGGGTCGGGCTCTCGGGCCTCACCCTGGCCGAGTACTTCCGCGACGTCGAGGGGCAGGACGTGCTCCTCTTCATCGACAACATCTTCCGCTTCACCCAGGCGGGCTCGGAGGTGTCGGCCCTCCTCGGGCGCATGCCCAGCGCCGTGGGCTACCAGCCCAACCTGGCGACCGAGATGGGCGACCTCCAGGAGCGGATCACCTCGACGGACAAGGGGTCGATCACCTCGGTGCAAGCCATCTACGTGCCCGCCGACGACCTCACCGACCCGGCCCCGGCGACCGCCTTCGCCCACCTGGACGCGACGACGGTTCTCTCGCGCCAGATCGCAGAGCTGGGCATCTACCCGGCGGTCGATCCCCTCGATTCGACGAGCCGGATCCTCGACCCGCGGGTGCTCGGCGAGGAGCACTACACGGTCGCCCGCGAAGTGCAGATGATTCTCCAGCGCTACAAGGACCTCCAGGACATCATCGCCATCCTGGGCATGGACGAGCTCTCCGAGGACGACAAGATCACCGTCTCCCGCGCGCGGAAGATTCAGCGCTTCCTGAGCCAGCCCTTCTTCGTGGCCGAGCAGTTCACGGGCACGCCGGGCGTCTACGTCCGCCTGGAGGACACGATCAAGGGCTTCAAGCAGTTGGCCGGCGGGGAAGTGGATCATCTTCCCGAGCAGGCCTTCTACATGGTGGGGGATCTCGAATCCGCCAAGGAGAAGGCCAAGTCGCTCGGGGTCGAGGTGTAGCCGATGACTGAGGGAAAGCTCGCGCTCGAAATCGTCACCCCGGAGAAGAGGCTCATCTCCGAAGAGGTGGACGAGGTCACCGCGCCCGGGCATCTGGGCGAGTTCGGCGCCCTGCCGCGCCACACGCCCTACCTGTGCGGTCTCGACGTCGGGGTCCTCACCTACCGCATCGGGAGCGGGCGCTATTTCGTCTGCATCGGCAGCGGGTACGCCGAGGTGGGCGCGGACAAGGTGACCGTTCTGGCCGAGGTCGCCGAGATCGCCGAGGAGATCGACACCGCGCGGGCGAAGGCCTCCCTCCAGCGGGCCGAGAGCCGGATGGGCGGAAAGGCCGACGAGGAGGAGGTGGACTTCGCCCGGGCCGAGTCCTCCCTCAAGCGCGCCATCACGCGGATCTCGGTCGCCCGCCAAAGCGGGATGGACCGGGAGTAGGGCGCGTCCCCGGGGGCGGCCGCCCGGCTTCATCGAGCGAGCGCGTTCGCCCTCGCCCCGCTCGGCTTTTTCCCTCCCGTTTTTTTGGAAATTCCCCGCAGGATTGCGTGTTTTATAAATGAGAGGCCTGCGCCCCTCGATCCGGCATTTTCCGCAGCATGCGGAAAGGGGGGGCGGGGTGTATCCTGGAGCATCCGGGATTTTGGGCGGCGCGGGGAGAGCGAATCCCGCCGGTGGG
>JAZGDQ010000115.1:0-5224 GCA_036477985.1 bacterium | reverse complement strand
TGGCTCCTTGAATGGATGCATTCTAGCCCCGAATGGCCATTCCAGGCAACGATTCTTTTCTGAGCGGCCGACTCTGGTCCCAAACAGCCCCTCCATCCCTGGACAACAGTCAATTGCCGCCTCATTTTCAAGCATTTTGGCGCTCCCCGGACATTCTTCTCCTCTTGACTGGCTCTCCCTCGCTGACACCCCTACGGTCATGTGGGATGGGCCGACGAACGGAAGATGCCGTCCGTGAAGCTCTCCACGCAGCGCCGTTGCCCCCCCGCACTCCCCCCTACCCCAACCTCTCCAGCACCTCCTCCGTCGTAAGAACGTGGCAGAACACCTGGTCCATGACGGCGAGGGCCATGTCGTGGAAATCCGCGCGCAGGGAGGCGCAGGCGTCCCCGGCGAGGGCGACGCCGTAGCCGCGGTCGTAGGCGTCGCGCACCGTGGACTCGACGCAGTAGTTCGTGTGGACGCCGCAGCAGATGAGGCTGCGGACGCCGAGGTGGCGCAGGAGCTGGTCGATGTGGGTCGAGGTGAAGGCGCTCGTCGTGGTCTTGGAGAGGACGATCTCCTCCGGCCGCGGGGCGAGCTCCTCGAGCACCTCGGCGTCGAGGGAGTCGGGCGGGGCGAAGAACCCCTTCTCGCGGTAGCTGGGGCTGAGGTCGGCGCCGTCCGGGGTGAGGGAGGCGATCTTGGTGTAGATGATCCGGTAGTTGCGCGCGCGGCAGGCCTCGAGGAGTTTCTTTGAATTCTCGACGACGCGGGGGAGCTGGCTCACGAAGTGGGCGCAGAGGTCCTCCTTGCCCTCCCGGCGCATCCGCCCGTAGAGGCCGTGGTCGGCGCTCGCGTCCAGGTACTGGAGGTCGATGAGGAGGAGGGCCGTCTCCGCCGGGTCGAAGCGCACCTCGCTCATGGGGGGGAAGCGGCCGGTGGACTCGATAAAAGAAGGTTTCTTCATCGTCCCGTCTCCTCACGGCGCTGCGTGTCGGGGGAGCGCCCAAGCTAGCACCCGGCCTCGGCGGTGCGCAATCGGCGGCGGGGCCGACCCGGGCGCCCATCATCCTCCTTTCCCCGGTGACGGAAGAGCGGTACATTGGCCCTGTCTCCATTCCGGACCTGCGCGCCGCACCGGGAAATCCCGCCGGCCCCCTCGCCCGGGAAGCGTCTGCGATGAGCCATTCCATCCCCCGCCTCGTCCTCGCGGGCGCCGCCAGCGGCGCCGGGAAGACGACCGCCGCCGTCGCCCTGGTGCGCGCCCTGCGGGATCGGGGCCTGCGGGTGGCGGTCTTCAAGGTAGGGCCCGACTACCTGGACCCCACCTACCTCGCGCGCGCCGCGGGCGGCTCCGCAGCCGGGGCGGGAAGGCCCGCAGCCGGGGCGGGCGCCCCCGCCCACAACCTGGACGGGTGGATGATGGGGCGCGCCGCCGTGCGCGCCACCCTCGCGCGCGCCTCTGCCGGGGCGGACATCGCCGTCATCGAGGGGATGATGGGCCTCTTCGACGGCCTCTCCCCCCGGCGGGAGGAGGGCTCGACGGCCGAGCTGGCCAAATGGCTCTCCGCCCCCGTCCTCCTCCTGGTGGACGCCTCGGGCATGGCGCGCACCATCGCCGCCGTGGGGACCGGGTTCGCCCGCTTCGACCCCGCCCTCCCCCTCGCCGGGCTCCTCTGCAACGGGGTGGGGAGCCGGGGGCATCTGGATCTCCTGCGCGAGGCGGCGGGCGCCACCGCGGCGGGGGAGGGCGCGCCCCCCGCCGGGGTCGCACCCCCCGTCCTCGGCGGGCTTCCCCACCGGGCCGACCTCGCCTTCTCCGAGCGCCACCTCGGACTCCACGCCGCGAGCCCCGCCGCCCTGCCCGAGGAGCGGATCGCCGAATGGGGCGCCCTCGCCGAGGAATGGTTCGACATCGGCGCCATCCTGGAGATCGCCCGCGCGGCGCCTCCCTGAAGACGGAGGAGGAGGCCCCAGGCGGGGCGACGGTTGAGACGGAGGAGGAGGCCCCAGGCGGGGCGACGGTTGAGACGGAGGAGGAGGCTAATACGGCGGAGGAGGGAGAAAGTGGGCGGGAGAAGAAGGGAGAGGGCGGGCGGGAAAAGAAGGGGCCCCCCCGCTGCCGCATCGGGGTGGCCTGGGACGAGGCGTTTCACTTCTACTACGAGGACAACCTCGCCCGCCTCGAGGGGCTGGGCGCCGAGCTCGTCCGCTTCTCCCCGATGCGCGACGCGCGGCCGCCCGAGGTGGACGGGATGTACTTCGGGGGCGGCTATCCCGAGCTTCACGCCGAGGCGCTCGAGCGCAACGAGGGGATGCGCGCCCGCGTCCTCGCGTTCGCCCGCGCGGGCGGGGCGGTCTACGCCGAGTGCGGGGGGCTGATGTACCTCTGCGCGGGGATCCGCACCCGGGAGGGCGCCCGTCACGCGATGGCGGGCGTCATCCCCGCCGAGGCCGTCATGGAGGAGAAGCTCCAGGCCATCGGCTACGTCGAGGTGGAGACGCTGCGCCCCTCGGTCCTGGGCCCGGCCGGGCTCCGCTTCCGGGGCCACCAGTTCCGCCACTCCCGCCTCGACCCCGCGCCCGGCGGGGAGGCCCGCGGCCAGGGCGGGAGCGCCCGCGGCCAGGATTGGATGGACCCCCTCTACCGCCTCCGCTCCCCGCTCGGGGGGCCGGACGGGGAGGAGGGGTATCAGGAGGGCAACGTTCTCGCCTCCTACGTCCACGGGCATTGGGCCTCCAACCCGGCGGTCGCCGAGGGTTTTGTCCGCGCCTGCGCATCCGCCCGCGCGCCCGCAGCCAGGGAGGCCGCCCCCGCGGCCGGGGAGGACAAGAGCGCTTGAGGGAGAGATGGTGAATTCCCCAAAACTCATCCTCATCGGGGGAGGGGTGCGCTCGGGGAAGAGCGCCTTCGCCCTCTCGCTGGCCCTCGGGCTCGGGGAGCGGCGGGTCTTCCTCGCCACCGCCGAGGCGCTCGACGATGAGATGCGCGAGCGGATCGAAGCCCACCGCCGCGACCGTGACGGCATGGCCCCCGGCCAAGGCGAGGCGTTCGAGACGGTGGAGGAGCCCCTCGATCTTCCCGGCGCCGTGGCGCGGCTGCGCGATCGGGACGTCGCCGTGGTGGACTGCCTCACGCTGTGGATCTCGAACCTCCTCCTGCGGGGGGATTCGCACGGGCGGATCCTCGAGCAGGTGGACGCCCTCCTCGCGGCGCTGGAGGAGCGGGCGCTGCACGCCGTTCTGGTGACGAACGAGGTGGGGATGGGGGTGGTGCCCGCGTCGGCCTCGGGCCGCGCCTTCCGCGACGTGTGCGGCGCCGCCCACAGCCGCATCAGCCGGGCGGCGGACGAGGTCTACCTCGCCGTCCTGGGGACGGTCCTGCGCATCAAGCCGAGCCCCCTCGCCGTCCCCCCGGAATAGCCGCTACGGGAGGCTGAGCCGCGGCCGGGACTGCCCCGTGGCAGGCGGCTGACCCGCGGCCGGCGGGTGACCCGCAACGGGCGGATGATCCGTGACGGGCGGGAGTCGGGGACATTTCGCTGGAAGACGGCGACAGAGGAGATCGGTCCATGATGCTCGAAGGAAAGAAGATCATCGTCACCGGCGGGGGAAGCGGAATCGGCCGCGCCACCTGCGTTCTCGCCGCCCGCGAGGGGGCCGACGTGGCCGTGGCCGACCTCGACCCGGAGACCGCCGCCGAAACGGTCCGGCGGGTCGAGGCCGAGGGGCGGCGCGCCGTCGTCATCGAGATGGACACCTCGAAGAAGGCCGACGCCGAGCGGATGGCGAAGGAGGCCGTGGCGGCCTTCGGGACCATCGACGGCATCGTGTGCGGCGCCATCAAGCTCGTCCCGGGCAAGCTGGAGGACCTGCCCGAGGAGGACTGGGACATGGTGATGGACGTCGGGCTCAAGGGCTATTTTCTTTGCGCCCAGGCGGCGGGCCGCGTCATGCTGGAGAAGGGGAGCGGCGCCATGGTCTTCATCGCCTCGGTCGGGGGGATGCAGACCTATCCCCTCGCCGGGGCCTACAGCATTTGCAAGGCGGGCGCCATCATGATGAGCAAGCTCTTCGGGGTGGAGTGGGGCCTGCGCGGGGTGCGCGCGAACACCGTCTCGCCGGGCCAGGTGCGGACCCCCATGACCGAGGCCATGTTTCAGGACCCCAAGATAGCGGCGGGGCGGGCGGCCGTCGTGCCCATGGGGCGGGTGGGCGCGCCCGAGGAGATCGCCGAGGCGGTCGTCTTCCTCCTCTCCGAGCGGGCGCGCTACATCACGGCGGCCAACTTCGTCGTGGACGGCGGCCAGGGCGAGAGCAAGATGATCCACACCCCGGGGAGGAGCTGGGGCGGAAAGACGATTGAGTACGAGACCCGATGAGAGGGGAGGGGAGGCCATGAGCCGGTTCGGGGGGAAGGTGTGCATCGTCGCCGGAGGGGCGCGCGGAATCGGGGAGAAGACCTCCGAGATGTTCGCCGAAGAGGGCGGCCGGGTGATCATCGGCGACGTGAACCGCGAGCTGGGCGAGCCGCTCGCCGAGCGGATCGGGGAGCGCGCCGTGTTCCAGCATCTCGACGTGACCGAGCCCGACTCCTGCAAGGCGGCGGTCGAGCGGGCGGTCTCGGAGTTCGGCGGCCTCGACTGCCTGGTCAACTGCGCCATCAAGATGGACCCGGCGCCGCTTCTGGATCTATCGCTCGAGAGCTGGAAGCTGGTGGTGGACATCGGGCTGACCGGGATGTTCCTCATGGGCCAGGCCGCCGGAAGGTGGTGGATCGAAAACGGGCGCCCGGGGGCGATGGTGAACCTCTCCTCGAACGCGGGGGTGCAGCCCTACGGGATGTCGGGGGCCTACAGCACGGTGAAGGCGGGGATCATCATGCTCTCCCAGCATTTCGCCATCGAGTGGGCGCGCCAGAAGATTCGGGTGAACGTCATCTGCCCCGGCCACACCGAGACGCCGCTGACGGCCTACCTCCAGGATCCGGAGATCAAGCGCGGGCGCAGCGAGGTCACCCCCTGGGGCCGGGTGGGCCAGCCCGTCGACATCGCCAACGGAATCCTCTTCCTCCTCTCGGACGAGGCCGACTACATCACCGCAACGCGCCTCGACATCGACGGCGGCCTCACCAAGAGCATCTTCAACCACATGCCCGGAAGGAAGTGGGATTAGGGGGGGGAGGGGAGCCGGCGGCATGTCAGCCCGCCCGATTTATAAAAACAAACCCCGGGGTTTCCCC
>JAZGDQ010000114.1:0-2266 GCA_036477985.1 bacterium | reverse complement strand
TCGACGATGACCTTGCGCATTCCGGCCACCGGCACGGTGCGGGCGACGGCGGCGGGCCCGCTCGCAGCGGCGGGGGGCGCCAAGGGCGCGGCCGGAACTCCTCCACTGGCGGCGGCGCGCACGTCGGCCTGGACGATCCTTCCGTTTGGGCCGGTGCCCTTGAGGGTGCGGTAGGCGATCCCCAGCTCGCGGGCGACGCGGCGCGCGGCCGGGCTCGCGAAGATTCGCCCTCCGGCCGGCGCCGGCGTGGCCGGGGCAGGCGCCGGGGGCGCAGCCGGGGCGGCGGGAGCAGGGGCCGGCGTGGCCGGAGCAGGGGCCTCGGGAGCGGCGGCCGTGGCGCCGCCACCCGCTGTAGCCGCTTGGCTAAAGCCGCTGATGTCCTCCCCCTCCTCGCCGATGACGGCGATGTCGACGCCGCAGGCGACCTCATCCCCCTCGGCGGCGAGGGTCTTCAGCAGAAGCCCCCCGCCGGGGGACTCGACGTCGTACTCCACCTTGTCCGTCTGAATCTGGACAATGATCTCCCCCTTCTCGACCGGTTCTCCGTCGCTCTTGAGCCATTTGAGAATGGTGCCCGCCTCCATGGTGAGGCCGAGCTTGGGCATGGGCAGGGGTGTGGCCATCTGGGGCGATTCCTCCGAAAAATAACGGCCGGCCGCGCGAGCGCCGCGGCGCGGGCGATCATGCCGTCGTGAGCATTCCGCGCGCGGCGGCGGCGACGTCCTCCTTGTCGGGGATGACGTAGTTCTCCAGCTTGGGCGAAAAGGGCACCGGGGTCTCGCGGCCGCAGACGCGCTCGATCGGGGCGTCGAGGTAATCGAAGGCCTCCTTCGCGGCCAGGGCGGCCACCTCGGACCCCCAGCCGCAGCGCCGGACGGCCTCGTGGGTGATGAGGAGGCGGCCCGTCTTGCGCACCGAGGCGAGAATCGTCTCGGTGTCGAGCGGGAAGAGGGTGCGCGGATCGACCACCTCGCAGCTGATCCCCTCCCGCTCGAGCGTCTCGGCCGCCGCCAGGGATTTCCCCACCATCGAGGAGGTGGCGACGATGGTCAGGTCCCTTCCCTCGCGCTTCACCTCGGCCGTCCCGAGGGGGATGGTGTAGTCCTCCTCGGGAACGGGGCCCTTCTCGAGGTAGAGCAGCTTGTGCTCGATGAAGATGACGGGGTCGTCGTCGCGGATCGCGCTCTTGAGCAGCCCCTTGGCGTCGCGCGCCGTGGAGGGCATGACCACCTTGAGGCCGGGCACGTGGACGAACCAGGCCTCCAGGCTCTGGGCGTGCTGGGCGGCCGAGCTGCGCCCCGCCCCCCCCTGGGTGCGGATGACGAGGGCGGTCCGCGCCTTTCCGCCGAACATGTAGCGTATCTTGGCCGCCTGGTTCACGATCTGATCCATCGCCACGCCCGAGAAATCGATGTACATGAGCTCGGCCACCGGCCGCAGGCCCATGAGGGCGGCGCCCACCGCGGCGCCGACGATGCCCTGCTCGGCGATGGGGGTGTTGCGCACCCGCTCGCGGCCGTACTTGTCGAGGAGCCCCACGGTGGTCTTGTAGGAGCCCCCGAACTCGGCGATGTCCTCCCCCAGGAGGAAGACGCTCTCGTCCCGGGCCATCTCCTCGTCGAGGGCCTCGATGACGGCTTCGCGATAGGTGATCTCGCGCATGATCCGGTCTTACCCTCAGTCCCCGGCGTAGACGTCGGTGAGGGCCTCCTCCAACTCGGGCTCGGGGCTGTTGCGGGCGAATTCGATGGCCTCCTCCATCTCGGCGTCGATGCGGGCGAGGAGCGCGGCGTGGCCCTTCGTGGGCATCCACTTCCGCTCCTCGAGATGCTTGCGGAAGGCGGGGATGGGATCGCGGCGCTTCCACTTGCCCACCTCCTTGTCGTGGCCGTAGGCGGTGCCGGGGTCGCCGACGTAGTGGCCCAGGAAGCGCATGGTCTTGGCCTCGACCAGGGTGGGGCCCCCGCCCTTGCGCGCGCGGGCGATGGCCTCGCCCGCCACCTCGTAGACGGCGGCCGGGTCCATCCCGTCGGCGACGACCCCCGGGATGCCGTAGGCCTTGGCGCGGTCGGCCACGTCCCTGACGCGCTGGTGGGCGGCGCGCGGGGTGCTCTCGGCGTAGCCGTTGTTCTCGCAGACGAAGACGACGGGGAGCTGCCACAGGGCGGCGAGGTTGATTCCCTCGTGAAAGGCGCCCTCGTTGCTGGCGCCGTCGCCGAAGAAGCACACGACGACGCTCTTCTCTCCCTTGAGGCGGATGCCCAGG
>JAZGDQ010000113.1:0-4032 GCA_036477985.1 bacterium | reverse complement strand
TCACGATGGGCGCGTCGAGGAGGGAGTCCACCGGGGTGAAGCCCATGTTGACGGCGGCGGCGTAGACGATGGGCTTGAAGGCGCTGCCGGGCTGGCGCAGAGCCTGGACGGCGCGGTTGAACCGGCTCTTTTGGAAGTCCACCCCGCCCACCATGGCGCGGACGGCGCCCGAGCGTGCGTCGAGGGCGAGGAGGGCCGCCTCGGGCCCCTTCCACAGCTCCTCCCGCGCCCTTCCGGGCCACCGCCGGCGGACGAGGCGCTCCACCCCGCGCCGCACGGCCGCCTCGGCGGCCCGCTGGGCTTCGAGGTCCAGCGTGGTGTAGACCCGCAGGCCCCCGCGGTAGAGGCGGCTTGAGCCGTAGGTCTCCTCCAGCCTGCGCCGCACGTGCGCGAGGAAGTGCCCCCCGGCGCGGATCGGCGCCGGCGAGCGGAGGCGCAGCGGGGTCTTGGCGAGGCGCCGGGCCTCGCCGGGCGCGAGGCCCCCGGCCGCCTCCATCCGGCGCAGGACGTGGGCCCGGCGCGCGAGGGAGGGTCCCGGATCCGTGAAGGGGCGGAAGCGGCCGGGCGCCTGGACCAGGCCGGCCAGGAAGGCGGCCTCGGCCACCGTCAGACGGGAGGCGCTCTTGTCGAAATAGGTGCGCGCGGCGGCGGCCACCCCGTAGGCGCCGCGCCCGAAATAGACGAGGTTGAGGTAGCGCTCGAGAATCTCCTCCTTCCCGAGCGTCGCCTCGATCTGGAGGGCGGTGAAGGCCTCGATGACCTTGCGCTTGAAGGTGCGCTCGCGGCCCAGGACGAGGAGGCGGACGAGCTGCTGGGTCAGGGTGGAGGCGCCCTCGCTCGCCGTCCACGAGCGAAGGTTGCGCAGGGCGGCCCGGAGGACGCCGACCGGGTCCACGCCGAAGTGGCGGTAGAAGCGCTCGTCCTCGACGGCGACGATGGCCCGCCGCATGGGAAGGGAGACCTCCTTGAGGGGCAGGAGGCGGCGGCGCTCGGCGTAGAAGCGGCCGATGAGGCCGCCCCGGGCGCCGTAGACGAGGGTGGTGAGGCTGGGCCGGCGGGTGAGGACGGCGTCGGTCGAGGGAATCTCGGCCCGCACCCAGAGGTAGAGCGCCCCCGCCGTCAGGAGGGGGAGCGCGAGAAGAAGAATGATCGCGGGGAGGAGGAGCCGCCTTTTCTTCGGGGCCGGGGGCGGGGCGGCGCCCACAAAGAAGAAATAGCTCGAGGGGGACGGTGTTTTTCGAAAAATCCCCATCGCTCCCCCAGCCTTTCCCCCCGAATGCCTAGCTCCGGTCGACGCGCCGCTCCGCTTCCTTGAGGATTCCCCGCAACTCGTGGATGCGGGCATTGGCGTGGTCGAGGACGTCCTTGTCGTGGGAGAGGCTCGCGTACTTGGCCCGCACGTCCTCGGTCAGAAGGCCCAAGTTCTTCACTTGCCCCTCGACCTCGGCGATCTTCTCCATCTGCACGCCCACCTTCTGGGCCCGCTCCTCGACCATCTCGTAGATCTCGCGCAGCTCGTCGATCTGGAGTTCGACATCCTTGAGGGTTTGCCGGTCGCTCGCCAGGTCGCTGATGTGGGTGTGGATCTCCTTGACCGCGAGCTTGAGGGAGCTGAGCTCCTCGTGGACGGCCGACACCTCGGCCTTGTTCTGGTTCAGCTCCTGGATGCTCGCCTCCAGGCCCTGGGCCTGATGGTCGAGGACGCTGAGCCTTTTCTCGGTTTCCGAGATCCGCTGCTCCTCCTGGGAGAGGTGCTCGATGTGGCCCCGCACCTGAGAGGCGGCGAGCCGGGTCTCCTCGATCTCCTCCTCGAATTCGCGGAGCTTCTTCCCCTGGGCTTCGAGCCGGCCCTCGTTCGCGTGAAGCTCGCGGATGCCCTCGTCGAGGCGGACGAGGAAGGCGTCGACCTGCTCCATCGTGCGGTGCGCCTCGCGCACGCTGGCGAGGTGGGCCTCCCCCTCCTCGAAGGCGTCGTGGAACTGGGCGATGACCTGCTGGAGGCGCTTTTCCTGCGCCTCGAACCCCGCCCGCTCCTTGGTCACATCCAGGATCCGCTCCTCGACCTGATCCACCAGATTGTGGAGCTGGGAGAGGCGCGACTCCACGCGGTCGACGTACTCCCCGCGCCGCTGGAGCTTTTCGATCTTCAGGTCCGCCTCCTCGATGAAATAGCGCAGCGCCTCGAGGCGCTTCTCCATCCGCTCGACTTCTCCGTGGCGCTCGAGCTGCTTCTCGATTCTGTCGTCGACCCCGACGATGCTCGCGGTGACCTCGTTGACGCGCTCCTCGACCTGAGCGACCAGGCCCTCCCGCTTTTCGATCTCATCCATCCGGCGGTCCACCGACCGGGCGATCTCTTCGATCCGCCGCGCCTGGACCCCGGCCTCTTCCGCCACCTTGAGGGCGTCGGGGATGCGCTCCAGGCGCGCCTCGAGCTCCTTGGAGCTCACCTGGTACTCCTGAATCATCCGCCGCAAGGTGGTGGACTCGTCGAGCTCCCTCTTGAGGCGCTCGGCGCGGCGCTCGACCTCGTTGGCCAGATAATCGCGGAGCGACTGGACGCTCTCCCACACCTCCTCCACTTCGCCCCGCTCCCCCCGCACGCGCTCGACCTCCCGCTCGAACTTATCTTTTTGATCCTCGAGCGCCTGGATGCGCTCGGCCGTGAGGCGCAGGGATTCGTTCTTGGCCAAAATGTTCTGGCTCTCGATGCGCATGCTCTCCAGGTCGGGCTTCATCGTCTCCAGGTCCGAGCGCAAGGACTCGACCTGGGAGACCCGCTCCACGACGACGTTGAGGGACTGCTCCATCTCGTTGAGGGAGCGGCGGAAGTTGAGGCTGCGCTTGGAGAAGTTCTCGAAGACCACCTTCTCCTTGTCCACCTGCTGGAGCTTCTCGTCGAACTCGCGCGAGAACTGGTGGAACTGGCCGCTTTTGGAGGTGATCTCGTCGAGCAGATCGCGCAGCTTGAACGCCTCGCCGATCTTGTCGCGCACGCTGCCGTAGCGCTCCTCGAGCCGGGCCACGCTCTTCTCGGTCCGCTTGACGAGCTTGTTCTCCTCCTGGAGGTTCTTGATCTTCGATTCCATCTCCCACAGAAGGACGTTGAGCTTGCCGGCCTCCTCGTTGGATTTCTCCACGATCTCGCGCTGCTGCTCGAGGCTCCGCGTCTTGGAGATGACGTGCTCGGAGAGGAAGTTGAGGCCGTCCACCTCCTGGCGCGTCTTGCGGATCACCCCGTCGAGCCGCTCCACGCTCCGCTCCGAATCGGCGAGCTTGGCCTCGATTCGGCTCGCGGCGCCGCTCTGCCGCTCGGTCTGGGCGAGGCGGCCTTCGAGCTCGCCCACCTGGTTCTCGATTCCCTCGAGAATGGCGCGCTTCCCTCCTATCTCCTCACTCTTGAGGGAGACGAGCTCCACCATCTTCTGGAGGCGCTGGCGCTCCTCCTCGGAGGCCTTGAGGAGCATGAGAAGGCGCTTTTCTTCCTCGGAGCTCTGTTCCTGATCGACTGCGAAGGGGGGAATGTCATTCATGGGGCGATCCTCCGGCCCAGGGCGGACCCTTACTCTGGGAAACGGTTTCTATCGGATCGGAATTTATCCCTCTAGCCCAAAAAGCCTATCGGAAGCCCCCCGGGAAGTCAACGAACGCCGCCGGGAGGAGGAGGGGATGGAGCGGGAGCGGCCCGCCCGCCCCACACGATTCCCGCGAGGATGAGCGCCGCCGCCGCCGCGCGCACCGGGGTGAGCGCCTCGGCGAGGAGCCACCAGGCCAGCGCCGTCGCGACGATGGGCTCGCCCACGATGGCGAGCGCCACCTTGCCCGGGGGCATGTAGCCCAGGGCGTAGTTGATCGAGGTGTGTCCGATCAGGGTGGGACCGAGGACCATGGCCGCCAGCAGGAGCCAGGTCCGGTCCGAATAGGAGGCGAGCGGCTGCCCGGCCCCCCAGGCGGCGGCGAAGAGGAGGAGCCCGCTCACCCCGTAGCACACCGTCACGTAGGGGCCGAGGGGCAGGCGCCCGCGCAGCCTGC
>JAZGDQ010000112.1:0-3127 GCA_036477985.1 bacterium | reverse complement strand
GGGGTCCGGAGGAAGGCCGCCACCTGGCGCCGCGCGTGGAGGCCGCCCCGCTTGCCCACCGTGATGATGCGCTCGGCGTGGCGGCGGACCTCCTTCGCCTTGGCGAGGGTGGTCCGCACCCGCTCGGCGTCGATGAGCGAGGTGACCATGTTCCGGGTCATCGCGCGGCGGTGCTTGGAGGTGCGGCCCAGCTTCCGGCCGCTCAAACGGTGTCGCATCGGCCTACTACTACTTCCCCTCGACCGCGGCCTCTCCCACCTTGGAGGAGGCCGGGAGCTGGGTCAGGTCCATGCCGAGGGAGAGGCCCATCTCCCCCAGGATGTCGCGGATCTCGTTCAGGCTCTTGCGTCCGAAGTTGCGCGTCTTGAGCATCTCGTTCTCGGTCTTCTGGACCAGCTCGGCGATGGTGCGGATGCGGGCGTTCTTGAGGCAGTTGTAGCTCCGCACCGAGAGTTCGAGCTCCTCCACGCTCCGGTTGAGGTCCTCGACGATCCGCTGGCGCTTTTCGTCGACCTCGGGGGGCTTGGAGGGCTCCTCCTCCTCGAAATTGATGAAGATCTGGAGGTTGTCCTTGAGGATCTTCGCCGCGTGGGCGACCGCGTCGACGGGCGCGATGGTGCCGTCCGTCGTCACCTCCAGAATCAGCTTGTCGTAGTCGGTCAAATCGCCCACCCGGGTGCTCTCGACGTGAAAGGTGCACCGGCGGATGGGGGAGAAGACCGCGTCCATCGGGATGTACTGGGGGCCGAGCTGGAAGTCGGGGTCGGCGCCCGCCCGCACGTAGCCCCGGCCCACGTCGACGATGAGCTCGATGTCGAGATTGGCCTCCTCGTTCAGGGTGGCGATCTTGTGGTCGGGGCTGAGAATCTCCACCCCCGGCGGGACCTCGATGTCGCCCGCCTTGAAATCGACCGCCGAGCCCGAGTGGTGGTAGGTGAGGGTCTTCGGGCCCTCCCCGTCCATCCGGATGACGACGTCCTTCAGGTTCAAGATGATGTAGGTGACGTCCTCCATGACCCCCGGGACGGTCGAGAATTCATGGAATACGCCCTCGATGCGCACCGCCGTGAAGGCGGCGCCCCGCAGCGAGGACAAGACCACCCTTCGGAGCGCGTTTCCGAGCGTCGTCCCGTAGCCCCGCTCGAGCGGTTCGGCGATGAAACGGCCGAAGGTTTCGGTCAAACTGTCTCTCTCCGTTTCCAGCGAAGATGGTTTGACCAAATCGGCGTTTAAGGTCATTGACCCAGATCCTCCGTGCGGCGAAATTATTTTCGGGGCACTCGGCGGGTCGCTTACAGGGCGGCCCCGCCGAAGCGAATTACTTCGAATAGAGCTCCACGATGCGCTGGACGTCGATTGCGATGTCGATGTCCTCTTGGGTGGGCAATTCGATCACCCGGGCCTTCAGGTCCGCCAGGTCCACGTCAAGCCAGGCCGGCAGGCCCCGCGCCTTTCCCTTCTCGGCGCTCCGGAGGATCAGATCGAGCTTCTTGCTCTTCTCCTTGATTTCGATTTGATCTTCCTTGCGGACCGAGTAGGAGGGCCGGTTCACCTTCCGGCCGTTCACCCGGACGTGGTTGTGAAGGACGAGCTGGCGGGCCTGCTGGCGCGAGTCGGCGAAGCTCGCCCGGTGGACGACGGTGTCCAGCCGCAGCTCGAGCAGGCGCATGAGGTTCTCGCCCGTCACGCCCTTCTGCTTGGCCGCCTCGGCGTAGTAGCGCCGGAAGGTCTTCTCCATGACGCCGTACACCCGGCGCGCCTTCTGCTTCTCGCGAAGCTGGAGGCCGTACTCGCTCACCTTGCCCCGGGTGCGGGCGGCGCCGTGCTGACCGGGGGGGAAGCTCCGCTTGTCAAACGAGCACTTGTCCCCGAGGCAGCGGTCGCCCTTGAGGAAGAGCTTAATTCCCTCGCGGCGGCAGAGCCGGCAGACGGAATCCTTGTAGCGAGCCAAACCGGTGTGTCCTCCTTCCCTTCCCCGCGCCCTAGACCCGCCGGCGCTTGCGCGGCCGGCAGCCGTTGTGCGGGATGGGCGTTACGTCGCGAATGAGATTGATCTCCATGCCCGAGGCGGCCATCGAGCGGATCGCCGCCTCCCGCCCCGAACCAGGGCCGGTCACGAACACCTCCACGGAGGTGACGCCCAAGTCGAGCGCTTTTTTGACGACGGCGGCGGCCGCCGTCTGGGCGGCGAAGGGGGTGCTCTTGCGAGAGCCCTTGAAGCCCTGCTCTCCGGCCGAGGCCCAGCACACCACGTTCCCCGACGCGTCGGTGATGGTGATCATGGTGTTGTTGAAGGTCGCCTTGATGTGGGCCTGTCCCTTGCCGATGGCCCGCTTCTCCCGGCGCCGCCTGCTTCCCGAGCGCCTTCCCCTTCCCGATTGCGCCACCTTGCTCCTCCTTTGTCCTCTCGCCTATTTCTGCTTCTTGCGCGCCCCGACCGTCCGGCGAGGGCCCTTGCGGGTGCGCGCGTTCGTGTGGGTCCGCTGGCCCCGGACGGGCAGCCCGCGCCGGTGACGGAGCCCCCGGTAGGCGCCGATGTCCATGAGGCGCTTGATGTTCATCGAGACCCGGCTGCGCAGGTCGCCCTCCACGGCGTGGTCGCGCTCGATGATCTCGCGGAGGCGCTGAACCTCCTGCTCGGTCAGGTCGCGCACCTTGGTGCCAGCGTTGATCTTCGTCTCGGCGACGATCTTCTTCGCGGTGGAGTGCCCGATGCCGAATATGTAGGTGAGGGAAATCGTCACGTTCTTGTCGCTCGGAATGTCTACGCCGGCGATGCGTGCCATCGCGCTCCCCTTCTAGCCCTGGCGCTGCTTATGCTTGGGATTGGAGCATAGGACCCGGACGACGCCCTTGCGCCGGATCACCTTGCACTTGTTGCACATCGGCTTGACCGAAGTTCGCACTTTCATCCGACCGACCCGCCTTTCCTCACTTGTACCGGCTCGTGATCCGCCCCCGCGTGAGGTCGTAGGGGGAGAGCTCCACCTTCACGTTGTCGCCCGGGAGAATCCGGATGAAGTGCATCCGCATCTTCCCGGAAATGTGCGCCAGGACCTTGGGGCCTCCCTCGAGCTCCACCCGGAACATCGCGTTCGGGAGCGGCTCGACCACCACCCCGTCCACC
>JAZGDQ010000111.1:0-13525 GCA_036477985.1 bacterium | reverse complement strand
GAGGGGATCACCATCCGGGCGCGCCGCTTCGACGTCGAGCCGGAGCTGACGGCCAAAATCCTGATGGCCAAGAAGTGGCGGGTGTACGAGATGCCGATTTCATACTACGGGCGCACCTACGAGGAGGGGAAGAAGATCGGCTGGCGCGACGGCCTCCTCGCCATCTGGACCCTCGTGCGCATCCGCTTCGGGGGCTAGCCCCGGCGCAAGCGGGCGGCGACCGCCTCGGCGGCGGCCCGGGTTCCCTCCAGGGCGCGGCCCCGGCCGTCGAGGCGAATCTCCCCCCCGGCGAGGGCGTCCCACACCGCCCGCTCCACGCGCCCGGCCGCCTCCCCCTCCCCGATCTTCTCCAGCATCATGGCGGCCGAGAGAATCTGGCTGAGGGGGTTGGCGATTCCCTTCCCCGCGATGTCGGGCGCCGAGCCGTGGACCGGCTCGAAGTAGGCGAGCGTCTCCCCGAAATTCCCCGAGGGGCACATCCCGAGCCCGCCGATGGTCGCCCCGCCCAGGTCGCTGATGATGTCCCCGATGAAATTCTCCGCCACCAGGACGTCGAAGCGCTCGGGCTGGAGGACGAGGGCCTGGGCGCAGGCGTCGGCGTAGATCACGTCCGCCTCGACGTCGGGGTGCTCCTCGGCCACCTCGTGAAAGATGCGGCGGAAGAAGGCATAGGATTTGAGGACGTTGCTCTTGTCCACGCAGGTGACGCGGCGCGCCCCGTCGCCGGGGGCGCCCCCCCGCCGGCGGGAGGTCTCGAAGGCGGCCCGCACGATGCGCTCCACCCCGGGCCGGGTCATGAGCATGGTGTCCGCCACCGCGTTCTCCCCGCCCACCCCCTTGTCCCTCGAGGCGTAGAGGCCCTCGGTGTTCTCGCGCATCACCACGTAGTCGATCCGCCCCGCCTCATACCCCTTCAGCGGGCAGGGGGCGCCGGGGTAGAGCTTGATGGGGCGCACGTTGGCGAACAGATCGAGCCCGCCGCGCAGCACCCCGCCGAGCAACCCCGCCTCGGTCCCCTCCGGGGTGCGGACGGCGGGGTCTCCCACCGGCCCCTTGAGGATGGCGTCCGCCGAACGGCAGGCGGCCAGGGTCTCCTCGCTCATCGACCTTCCGTGGGCGGCGTAGTGGGCGGCCCCCGCGGGATGCTCCTCCATTTCGAGGGCGAACCCGCCCCCGACCTCCTGGACCGCCTCCAGGACGGCGAGGGCCGCCTCGATCAGCTCGGGGCCGATTCCGTCGCCCGGGATGACAACGATGCGGTATGTCTGCACAAATCCCTCACTCGGCAGGAGGCGGCGGGACCCCCTCCCCCGCGCGAACTCCGAGCCGCGAACCGCGTATAATGCAGGCGGCGCGGCCGGCCCTCCCGGCCGCCGGCGCAAGGAGACTCCCGTGGCCCTCTTCCGCCTCGAAGATCCCAATAATCCCGCCTTCCGGGATTTTCTCGAATCCCAGCTCCCCTACAGCCTGCGGTTCCGGGGCGCGCTGGAGGAATCGAGCGGGGAGGCGCCCGTCTGGGTGGACGACCCGGAGGGGCCGCGCCTCGCCCTTCAGGGGAGCGACAAGTGGCTGACCCTGCTCGGGAAGCCGGCCGACGTCCTCCACCGCCTCGATGAGATCGGCGCCCTCCCGGCCGGGCCGCCCGAAGAGGAGGGCCGCCTGCGGTTCGGCGCCCTGCCCCTCCCGGTGCGCGACGCCCTCGCCGCCCGGCGGGACATCGTACGAGAAACGCACTGCGGCCTCTACACCCTGCGCGAGGAGGACTTCACCCCCTTCCGCGAGGGTCCCGAGGTCGACTCCCTGCGGGAGGAGGACGCGCCCGCCCTTTCCTCCCTCTCCGAATACGGCGCCACCCCGGCCTACTGCGCCGAGCGCATACGCAGCGCCCCGAGCGCCGCCGTGCGCATCGGAGGCGAACTCGCCTCCTCCATGCTCGTCCACGAGAACGGGTCGATCGGCATGCTCCACACCCGCGAGGAGTTCCGCAACCGCCGGCTCGGACGCCTGGCCGCCTCGGCCCTGGCCGAGAGGCAGCTCGCCCGGGGGAAAGCCGTCTACTGCTACATCGTGGACGGCAACACCCCCTCCCAGCGCGTGTTCCAGAGCCTGGGCTTCCGGCGGGCGGCCGAGGTCTCCTGGATCGTATTCGAGCGCGCGGAAGGCGGCGGAGGCGCAGGTGGAGGAAGCGAGGAGAAGTAGACGGGCGGGAATCAGCGGGTGGCGAAGATGATGTACTCCCGCCGCCGCGCACGGAGGAAATTCACGAGCTGGAGGCGGTCCGATTCCCTCGAGCTTTTCTTGACGCTGCGCAGAATCTCCTGCGCCTCGCGGGCGAGGCGGTCGGCCTCGGCGAGCGCGCGCCCGGTGAGGGCGGCGACGGTGATGAGGTCGCGAAGCTGGATCTCGAGGGAGCGCTTGCGCTCGAAGGAAAGAGGGTCGGCGAAGCGGCGCTTGAGATTTTGATTCACGTCCTGGATGAGGGCGCCGAGCGATTTGAGCTTTCGGCGAACGTCGGTGAGCTTCGCCTGCCGGATCCGCTTCTGCACCTCCTTTTTCGAGAGCTCCTTCTTGATCTTCTCGTCCCCGCCCTTCTCCCCCCTTCTGCCTTTGTGGCGGGCGCCCTCGGCGGGCGGGAGCAGGAGGAGCAGGAGCGCGGCGAGCAGGAGCGGCGCCGAGAGGAGCCGGATCATCGAATCACCCTCCGAAGGGGTTCCGCGGGCGGCGGCGGCGGCGGGCCCCGCTGTCCCGATACGGGGCTTATCGGCATTTTAGTCCCCTCCCTGGAGGGCCACAAGGCGGCGTTTCCCCTTCATCCTTCCCTCCCCGGCCCCCGCCGGGGGCATCTCGACAAATCCGCGCGGGCGGCCTACAATAAGGGGACGCCGAAGTTTCCACGCTCCTCAACGTTTCGAAAAACCTGCGATCTGCGATCGTTACAGGAGGGGGATTTATGAAGAAGGAAGAGTATATCAGCCGCCCCCCCGGGCCGTTCTTCGGCCTCTGGAGCCTGTGGTACCTGGACCCCATAAAAGTCTTCAAGCGCGAGATCAGCGGATTCCGGAAGATCCGCCACAAGGCGTTCGAGGAGAAGCTCCGGGCGGGCGACCCGATGCCCGCGGTGAAGCTCAAGACCACCGAGGGGGTGGAGGTCGATCTTTCCGACTTCCGCGGGAAGCGGAACATCGTCATCGAGTTCGGCGCCATCACGTGACCGCCCTATCGCCGGCAGGTGCCGGGCTTGGAAGAGCTTCAGGAAAAATACAAGGACAAGGGGGTAGAGTTCTTCGTCATCTACTCCAAGGAGCCCCACGCGGGCGAGCGGAAGTATTTCCGCAAATACACCCAGCACACCTCCTACGAGCACAAGCTCAGCTACGCGCGCGAGCTCGTCCAGGAGTTCGGGATGAAGGTCCCCGTCCTGGTGGACGATCTGGACGAAACCGTGGTGAACGCATTCGGCCGGATGCCGAACATGATCTTCGTCGTCGACCTCGAGGGGAAGATCGCCTACAAGGCCACCTGGACGGAGCAGCCGCGGGTGGACAAGGTCCTGGACAAGCTTCTCGCCGAGCAGGCCGCCGCCGCGGGGGTGACCGCCTCCTAGAACGCGGTTGAAGATGCGCTAAGACGAACTCGCCGAGCGCGACGGCCCCCTTCCCGGGGGCCGTTTTTTTTGAGGGGGGAAGCGGGCGCGCGCCCTCAGGGCCGGTCCTTGGGCAGGCGCAGGGCGAGGAAGAAGCCGGCGAGGAGGAAGAGGGGAAGGACCCAGAAGGCCCGGAGGAGCCCGACCCGCTCGGCGAGCTCGGTGATGGGAAGCACGGTGAGGCTGGCCAGGAACCAGGTCGCCCCGAGCATGAGGCTGCTCGCGAAGCCCCGGTGCCCGGGGAGGAGGTCCTGGGCGAGGGCCACCCCCACCCCCATCGGGAGGTACAGGCCCGTCCCCATCACCGCCAGAACGAAATAGCCCAGCCATGGGGGCGCCACGAAGAAGGCGCACGTGGCGAGGAAGGCGGCGCCGATTCCCGCGGCGATGAGGCTCCGCGTCTGGAAGCGGCCCGAGAGCACCCCGCCGAGCATCACCCCCGCCCCGCCGAAGAGGAGCAGAATCGCGTTCGCCGCCCCGCCCTCCCAGAGGCTGAGGCCCTGGTCCACGTAGAGGGTGGGGAGGAAGCCCTGGAAGTTCACGTTCACGGCGGCGCGGGAGAACGTGACCCCCATGAGGATGAGGAGGGGCGCGCCCGCCTTGCGCAGGGCCGCCCCCAGCCCGCCCAGCCCGAGGGAGCCGCCGCCCCCCGCACGGGCCTTGGGGACGGGCAGCCCCCAGCGCATGGCCGCAACCAGGGCGACGCTCACGATCACGTAGACCCAGAGCCACTCCATCCCCCACCACTCGGCCACGGCGATGGCCATGAGGGGGCCCAGGGCGAACCCCAGCCTGCCGCCGGTGACGAATATGCTCACGATGATCCCCCGGCGGCTCTCGCTCAGCGCCCCGGCGCGCGAACCCATGTCCGGATGGCAGAGGCCGGCGAGCGCCCCGCCCGCCGGGAGGACGACGGCCACGGCGGCGTAGCTCGGCAGCCAGCCCACCGCCGTGAGGCAGACCGAGCTGCCCACCACCCCGACCACCAGCCAGGGGAGGCGGGGCCACCGGTCCACCACGACGGCCGTGAGGGGCTGGGCCAGCGCGTTGCTCATCGAGAGGAGGTAGACGAGCATCCCGACCGCCCCGAGCGAGAGCTGGAACTTCTCGCGCAGGAGAGGAAGGAGCGGGGAGAGAAAGCTCACGTGGCTGTCCACCACGAAGTGGGCCATGAAGAGGAGGGCCGTCGCCGTCCAGGGCACGCCCTTCAAAAACCCCCGCCCGCGGGCCGCGGAGGCGCCCGCCCCCTCGGCGCCGAACTCCCGGGCCCGGCTCACGCCCCGCCTCCCGCGAGGGCCGCCTCGCGCCGCACGCTCTCGCGGTGGAGGAGGAGCCCCACGGCCGAGGCCGCCACGAACATGAGGGCGTAAAAGAGGAAGGAGAAGCGGAGGCCCAGCCAGAGGGCCACCGCGCCCCCGATGATGGGCGAGATCGCGCTCGCCCCCTCGTTGACGGCGTAGATGAGCCCGACCGAGGAGGAGCGGCGGCGCTCCTCGACGAGCTCGGTCCCCACGGCGAGGACGAGGCTCGGCACCGGGGTGAGGAGGCAGCCGATGGCCGCCAGCGCGAGGAGAACGGCGGGCGTTGAGCTGACCCAGGAGAGGGAGGCGAGGGCGGCGGCGACGAGGATGGTCAGGGCGAGGATGATCCGCGTCCGGCTCCGCCCGTCCGACCACCGCCCGACGAGGACCGTCATCACCGTCCCCAGGATGAAGTAGGAGGAAAGCGTCCACCCCACCTCCCGGGTGCCGAAGCCGAACTCCTCGACGAGGTAGAGGGGGAGGAAGGCGATGAGGCCGCGGAAGCCGGTGATCCGGAAGGAGGAGAGGAGGACCAGGAGCATGAGCGGCCGGTTGCCGAAGAGGGAGCGGAAGGTGGCGCGGGCGGCCTGGCGCAGGGGCTGGCGCAGGGGCTGGCGCTCGGTGGAAACGTCGCGGAAGCGGAGCCAGATGAGGGCCGCCCACAGGAGGCCGGGAATGACGAAGAGCTGGGCCGCCGTCCGCCAGCTGGCGAAATAGAAGGCGAGCCAGGCGACCAGGGCGGGGGTGATGATGTTCCCCACGTCGCCGCCCGCGTTGAAGAGGCCCATGCAGAAGCCCCGCCGGCCGGGCAGCTCACGGGTGATGAGGGCGACGGCGGGCGGGTGGTAGGCCGAGCTGCCGATCCCGCTGATGAAGACGAAGAGGAGGAGGAGGCTGTAGTCCGCCGCGTAGCCGTAGAGGAGGACGGGGAGGGCCTGGGTGAAGAGGGAGAGGGCGAGCGCCGTGCGCCAGCGGCCGGTGTAGTCGGAGACAAAGGAGAGGGGGAGCTGAAAAACGCTGTTCGCCACCGAGTAGGTCGAGACGATGAGGCCGGCCTGGACGTAGTTCAGATCGAACTCGACGACGATGAGCGGGAGGACGGGAATGAGAAGCTGGGTGTAGAAGGCGTTGACGGCGTGGCTGCCCGAGAGGGCGAAGAGGTTGAATTTTTTCGCGGAATCCATTCAAGCCCATCCATGCCGAAAGCCGGGCGCCGAGGCGCCCAAGGGCCGCCAATATGGGGCCAGGGGCTGGAATCGGTCAATGGGGAGGGAGTATCTTTGCGGAAAGGGGGGACCGCGCGGGAGACGCTCGCCACCCCCATCCCCCCCGAGCGGGATTCCCCGGGGAAGAGGAGGGATTGCGCATGAACCATTCACTCCGCTTCGACGAGAAGGCGGCCCGGCGCGTGGAGGCGGTCTACACCACGCCCGACGTCGCGGCCCAGCGCGCCGCCCTCCTCCAGGCCCTCGCCCTTCGGCCGGGGGAGGATGTCCTCGACATCGGGTCGGGCCCGGGCTTCCTGGCGCGCGAGATGGCCGAAGCGGTCGGGGCCTCGGGCCGCGTGGAGGGAATCGACGCGAGCGCGCCCATGATCTCCCTCGCGGCCGGGCGCTGCGCGGACTCGCCGAACGTGAGCTTCCGCGAGGGCGACGCCCTCCGCCTCCCCTACCCCGACGCCGCCTTCGACGCCGCCGTCTCGAGCCAGGTCTACGAATACGTGGCCGACATCGGGGGCGCCCTCGCCGAGATGCGCCGCGTCCTGCGGCCGGGCGGGCGCGCGCTCATCCTCGACACCGACTGGGGCTCCCTCGTCTGGAACGCCGGGGACCGGGAGCGCGCCGCGCGCGTCCTCGCCGCCTGGGACGAGCATCTGGCCGACCCCCGCCTTCCCCGCACCCTCTCGGCGCGGCTCCGGGCGGCGGGCTTCGAGATCCTGCGCCGCGAAACGCTTCCCCTCTTCAACCCCGAGTGGGACCCGGACACCTACAGCGCCGGCATGGTCGATCTCATCGTCCCCTTCGTGATCGGCCGCCGCGGGGTGACGAAGGAGGAGGCGAAGGCCTGGTCGGCCGACCTGCGCGCCACGGGGGAGCGGGGGGAGTACTTCTTCAGCCTGAACCGCTACCTCTTCCTCGCGCGAAAGCCCGGGATCCTCCCGCGAGGACCAGAGGCGGAGGGCGGCTGAGGCATCGCGCCGGAACATGACCCCCTCCCTGCCGGGGAGAGGGTTCACAGGGGAGGAGCCGAGAAGATGGATCGCTTCATCGACAGCCACAACCACATGCACGGCTTCAGCTGGGACGAGTGGGAGCTTCTCTCCATGACCGGGATGGCGGGGGCGATCCTCTCCTGCGGGAATCCCCACGTTCACCGCGAGATCTGGACCGCGGTCCCCGGCCCGGAGGACATCCGCCGCATGTGGGACGCCCCCCTCCGCCTCGCCCGCGTCGCCGAGGAGAAGCATTTCATCCGGGTGCGCTGCGCGGTGGGCATCAGCTCCATGACCCGGGTGCGGGAGTGGGAGAAGCTGGTGGACGCCCTGCCCGGCTATCTGGAGGACCCCAACGTTGTGGCGCTCGGGGAGGTGGGCATCGACCCGGGCCAGTACTTCGGCTTCTCCTGGCCGCTCGCGGATCAGGCGCGCTGCCTCGAGGCCCAGGCCCGGGTGGCGGCGCAGCTGAACATGCCCCTCATCCTCCACACCCCGACCCCGAAGGAGAGCAAGGACTTCCTCGGGGGGGTGGCCACCCAGGGGGAGATCCCGCCCGATGCCTACCGGCTGCATTACCTGAAGCAGGACCTGGAGGCCATCGATCGCGCGGGCCTGGACCCCGGACTGCTCGTCATCGACCACGTGGACGAGACCATCGTCGATTTCGTCCATGAGGAGACGCGCGCCTGGTGCGCCACCAGCCTGGGGAGCGCCCTTCGGGTGATCCGCCCCGAGCAGGTGGTCGCGTGGGTGAAGCGCCACGGGGGAGAGCGCATCATCCTCAACTCCGACCTCATCCCCTACCGCTCGAACGATCTGTTCAGCATCCCCCGGGTCATCCGGGCCATGCGCCGAGCCGGGATCCCCGAGGACGACATCGGGAAGGTTTCGTTCGGCAACGCCAACCGCCTCTTCGGCCTCGGTCTCTGAAAGAGGTGGTCCGGCCGAAGTTCCTGGGCTGGGCGCTCATCCTCTACGCCGCTCTGTGGATGGCGATCCACCGCGGCTCCCTGGCTTGGCACGTCTCCCAGCTTCCCCTCCTCTCCCTCACCGATGGGGCGAGGTGGACGCTCTTCGTCTCGACCAACGCACTCGTCGAATTCGGCGCGCCGCTGGGCTACCTGGCGTGCGGGACGGGGCTCGTCCGCGGGCGCCCCTGGGCGAGGCGGTGGGCGCTGAGGACGGCGGGCGCCGCCTTCCTCCTGGTGGCCGCCTACTACGCGGTTTTTATCGACATTCTCTCGGCCCACATTTCGGTCTGGTCGATCGGCTGGGGGTTCGGCTTCAAGGAGACCCTCCACCTCGTTTTTTGGTGCGCGGCCTACCGGGCGGAGCCGCCCGCCCCGCCTCCCGCCGCCTGACGCCGGGGGGAGCGCCGCGCGCGCCCTCTCAAAACATCACCCGACCGCCGTTGACGTTCATGTCCTCCCCGGTGACGAAGCGCGCGGCTGCGGAGGCGAGGTAGACGGCGGCGGCCGCCACGTCCTCGGGCTCGACGAAGCCCCCCAGCGGGGTCTCGGCGAAGGTGCGGGCCATCTCCTCCTCATAGCTCCGCCCCGCCGCCTCGGCGCGCCCGCGCAGGACGCGCTCGATGCGCTCCCCCCGCACCGCGCCCGGGCATATCGCGTTCACGCGAATCCCCCGCGGGCCCAACTCGGCGGCGAGGGCGCGGGTGAGGCCGATGACGCCCGCCTTGGAGGCGCAATAGGCGGCGCGGTTCACGAGGGGCCGCTTGCCCGCAGTGGAGGAGAGGTTGATGACGCAGCCGGCCGAAGATTCGCCCTCCCCTCCCTCGGCGGGGAGGCGTCGGACGAACTCCGCCGTCCACAGGAAGGGGGCCGTGAGGTTCACCTCCAGCGTCTCGCGCCAGCCGGCCGGGTCCACCTCCTCCGCCGGCTGCATGGGACCCGCGATTCCGGCGTTGTTGACGAGGGTGTCCACCGGACCCAGCGCCTTTTCGGCGGCCTCGAGGCAGCGCGCGGGCTCCCCCGCCCCGCTCACGTCGGCCTCCAGGAAGAGGGCGCGCTCCCCCGCCGCCAGGGAGGTCTCGGCCGCGGCGAGCGCCTCTCCGTCCACGTCCACCAGGGCGACGCGCGCGCCGGCGGAGAGGAAGGCGCGGGAGATGGCGAGCCCGATGCCCGAGCCCGCCCCGGTGACGAGGGCCACCCGGCCGGTGAGGGCGTCTTTGGATGCGTAAGCGGTCACGGCGGATCCTCCAGGGAGTGATAGGGAAGGCGGACGGGCCGCCCCCAGGCGGGGCCGCGCATCCCGGGCGGGCGCTCCCCCCAATGAACCAGATGGGCGGGGCAGCGGCAATCGGAGGCGCCGAAGCCGGGGTGGAGAAGCGCCCCCGCCCCGAGGCGGCGCCTGGCTTGGGCGAGGAGATCGAGGGCGAGGCGGCACTCCGCCTCCGCCTCATCGGCCGCGACGAGGCGAATCGCCTCGAGCGCCGCGGCCCGCCGGAGGTAGTCGATGTGCCACCGCAGGCGCTTCCCCCCCCGGCGGCTGTGGCGGGCGAGGCGCGCGCCCAGCCCGCGCATGGCGCGGCCCGTGTAGGTGTAATAGCCCGCCGGAAAGGGGAGGAGGCCGAGGGCGCCCACGCGAATCCGCCGCGGCCGCCCAAGGCGCAGGAGGAGATGGTACACCCCGGAAATCATCCCCTCTTCCTCCGGCTCAGGGGAGGACCGCCGTCGCGTCGATCTCGACCAGCATGTCGGCCGAGGCGAGGCCGTCCACGATGAGGCCCGTGCTCGCGGGCAGGTGGGCGCCGAAATACTCGGCGACCACCTCGTAGACCGGCGCCCGGTGGGCGCGGTCGGTGACGTAGTTGACGAGCTTCACGACGCAGGAGAGATCCCCCCCCGCCTCCTCGAGCAGGGTCTTGATGTTCTCGCAGGCCCGGCGCGCCTGGGCGGCGGGATCGCCGGGCGCGGGCGGGCTGCCGTCGAGGCCGATGCCGGTCTGGCCGGCCAGGTAGAGGGTCTTTCCCGCGAGGACGGCCCGGGAATATCCCCCCGCGGCGGCGGTGGCCTGGGTGGTGCGAAAGCGCTGATGGGGCATGTCGTCTCCTCCCTTAGCGGGGCGCCGGATAGGGGTCCTTTATAGTAGGCTTCGGGGGACGCTTTCATCTCCTCCCGCCCCCCCGCGGGCAGGCGCGCTCAGGAGGCCCCCGGCATGGCGAATCGGCCGCACGGCCTTGTCATCGTGAACACCGGGGAAGGCAAGGGAAAGTCCACCGCGGCCTTCGGCCTCGCCGTCCGGGCCGTGGGCCAGGGAATCCGCGTCTTCCTCATCCAGTTCATCAAGGGAACCTGGAACACGGGGGAGGCCGTCGCCCTGAAGCGGCTCGGCCCCGAGCTCGAGGTCCGCACCGGGCTCGGGGACGGCTTCACCTGGATCACCCAGGACCCCGACCAGGACCGCCTCACCTCCCGGGAGATCTGGAAAATCGGCCGCGAGGCCATCCTCTCGGGCGGCTACGGCATGGTGATCCTCGATGAGATCAACGTGGCGATGGACCTGGGCCACCTCGATCCCGAGGAGGTGATCGGCGCCCTCCGCGAGCGCGACCCGGGGCTCCACGTCGTCCTCACCGGGCGCGGGGTGCCCAAGGCCCTCATCGAGCACGCCGACCTCGTCTCCGAGATGGTGCCCGTCAAGCACCCCTACGAGAAGGGGGTGAAGGCCCAAAGAGGGATCGAGTTCTGACCGCTCCCCGACCGCCCGGCCTCCCCGCCGCGCGCGTGATCTGGCCCGGTTTCTGACGGGACGGGGGCGTGAGGGTGTTTTTAACTAAATGATTATCAATAGCTTGCGAAAATTTCCTTCGCCTCCCCCCCTATTTCGGAGTTCAACCCGCCGGCGAGCGGCCGGCGGCCTTGACTTTCTTCTCATCTAACATCAATATTAGACACGTCTAATCTTTGGTTGACCCGGGCCGCCATATCCGCCTGCCCGGAAACCGGCGCCAGACGAAAGACGGCCGAATCGCTCGAGGGGGGAAGTCGCCATGGAAAAGGTGAACCGCTCGGAGATGGAGCCCGCCGCATCCTCCCCCGCGGAGGCGCCCTCCCCCGCGGAGGCGCCCGGCGGCGGGCCGGGCCCCTTCAGCCGGCGGGGGTTCCTCCGCTCCCTCCTCTCCCTCGGGCTGGGGGGAGGCGCCGCCGTGGCGGGGGCCAAGCTCAGCCCCTCGTTCGCCGCCACCCCGGAGAAGGGCATCGCCGAGGCCGCTCGGGCGAAGACCGCCTACGCCGTCACCATCCACAAGAGCCAGGGGAAGATCATCCAGAGCTCCTTCAGCGACGAGGAGCTGAAGGCCCACTCGGCCCGCGTCCCGCCCCTTCGCACCAAGAACGCGGGGGAGGTCCTCACCGCCTTCGACTACGGAAAGGTGACGCGCGGGAAGGACGGCGTCACCGAGCGCGAGTACACCGTCATCGCCGAGGACGTCGAGGTCGAGGTGGCGAAGGGGGTCTTCTATCCCGCCTGGACCTACAACGGCTCGGTGCCGGGGCCCACCCTGCGCGCCACTGAGGGGGATCGCCTCAAGATCCACTTTTTCAACCGGGGCTCGGAGCCCCACACCATCCACTGGCACGGCATTCACCCCGGAAACATGGACGGCGTCTTCGAGATCGTCCCCGTGGGGGGAAGGTTCACCTACGAGTTCACCGCCCTGCCCTTCGGGGTGCACCTCTACCACTGCCACACCGATCCCCTCAAAAAGCACATCGAGAAGGGCCTCTACGGCGCCTTCATCGTGGACCCGCCCGCCGGGCGGCCCAAGGCGAAAGAGCTCGTCATGGTCATGAACGGGTTCGACACCGACGTGGACGGGGAGAACGAGTTCTACACGGTGAACGGGTTCGTGAATTATTTCGTCGAAAACCCGATTCAACTCCGGACGGGGGAGCCCGTGCGCGTCTACCTCATCAACCTGACCGAGTTCGACCAGATCAACTCCATGCACATCCACGCCCAGTTCTTCAAGCTCTTCCGCACCGGGACGAGACTCGACAACTACGAGATCACCGACACCGTCATGCTCTGCGCGGGAGAGCGCTGCGTGCTCGAGTTCTCCTACAAGACGCCGGGCCGATTCTTGTTCCACGCCCACCAGTCCGAGTTCGCCGAGCTGGGCTGGTTGGGAGTCTTCAACGTCAAGGGGCCCACCCTCGTCTGATCCCCCCCGGGGGGGGAGCGGGGGGCGAGAGCCTGAAAGGAAGCGACCGGGATGGCCGTAATCGATGAGGCGAAACCCGGCTTCGGGCAGGGCAATATGTCCTGGCAGACCTGGGGCCTGGCCCTGTTTCCCCTCGTCATCCTCGCCGCCCTCGTCTACTTCATCCTCACAAGCGGGGAGGCGCTCACGGGGCGGCCCCCCGTGCCGGCCGACGCCCTCCAGAAGATCGATTTCCAGCGCGTCGTCCTCCGGCCAAACCGCATCACCCTCCACCTCATCAACACCGGCCCCGGGCCCGTCACCATCGCCCAGGTCACGGTGAACGATGCCATCTGGGGCTTCGCCGTCACGCCCAACCGGCCCATCCCCCGGCTCGGGCGCGCCAAGGTGATCATCCCCTACCCCTGGCTCCCGGAAGATCCCCTCGCCATCACTCTCATCTCCTCGGTGGGCCTCAGGTTCGAGAAGGAGATCGACGTCGCCGTCGAGACGCCCGCCCTGGGCGCCCGGTCGGTCGGCTACTTCGCCCTCATCGGCCTCTACGTCGGCGTGATCCCGGTCTACCTCGGGCTCCTCTGGCTTCCCTTCCTGGCGCGCATCCGGATCGAGTGGATGAACTTCCTCATCAGCTTCACCGCCGGCATCCTCCTCTTCCTCGGGGTGGACGTCGTGGTGGAGGCGATCGAGGCGGCGGGCCGCGTGGGAGGAACCCTCCAGGGCGGGGGCGTGGTGACCTTCGGCCTGATGGCGGGCGTCCTCCTCCTTCTTCCCATCGGAAGAAGCGCGGCGGGGGATGGGAAAGATCCGGCCCGCCAGCGCCTCACCCTGGCCTATCTCATCTCGGCCGGAATCGGGCTGCACAACTTCGGGGAGGGGGTGGCCATCGGCGCCGCCTACGTTCTGGGCGAGGTGGCCCTGGGCGCGCTCCTCATCGTGGGCTTCACCATCCACAACGCGACCGAGGGCATCGCCATCGTCGCCCCCGTCTCCAAGACCAAGACGCGCTTGCGCCACTTCGCCGCCCTGGGCCTTCTCGCCGGCGGCCCGACCGTGCCGGGCGCCATCATCGGCGGCCTCGCCTACTACGACTCCCTGGCCGCCCTCTTCTTCGCCCTGGGCGGGGGCGCGATCTTTTACGTCATCTACCAGCTCGTGCGCGAGCTCGCCCGCGGCCGGGGCGAGGC
>JAZGDQ010000110.1:0-2332 GCA_036477985.1 bacterium | reverse complement strand
AAGGCGGCGCTCAGCCCGAGGCGGCCGGCGAGGGGGGCCGCGATCAGGAAGGCCTCGGCGCAAAGGGCGCAGCCCGAGCGGTTGTCCACCGCCTTGGACTTCCAGCTTTCCCCGCCAAGAGCGGTGAAGGAGCCGTGAAAGACGCCCGGGGTCCCGGGGCCGATTCCGAGCGCGCGAATCTCCTCCCCGTTCAGGAAGCCGAGGTCGATCCACATCTGGGCCGGCGTGGGGTGCTCCTGACCCTGGAGGGCCTGGAGGTGGCCGCTGCGGATGTTGACGACCCCACGGTGAAGCGCCCCGTTCTCGGCCAGAAGCTCCACCTCCCGGCCGGGAAAGACGGCGTCGGCGACCAGCCCCACCTTCTCGAAGCGCACGGCGCCGCCCGCCTCGACCCCCGTCACCAGAATGCCCACCTCGTCCATGTGGCACTGAATGAGCAGATGGGGGGCGCCCTCGGGCCCGCGGCGGTGGGCGATGAGGTTCCCGAAGGGGTCCTCGCGCAGGACGTCCGCCGTCCCTTGGAGCATCTCCGCCAGGGCGTCGCGCACCGCCCCCTCCCGCCCCGGGGGGCCGGGGAGGGCGCACAGGCTGCGCATCCGCTCGAGCAGGGGGGAGACCATTTGTCAGTCGAGGATGGCGATGGCGCGGGCGGGGGCGGCCTCGGCGTCCATGATCTTGATGGGCAGGGCCATCATGAAGAAGCGCTCCCGGCCGATCTCGCCCAGGTTGTCGAGCCCCTCGATGAGGACGACGCCGCCGCCCAGCATGATGTGGTGCACCTTGAACTCGGTCGAGTCGAAGTCGGTCCGCCGGGCGTCGTACTCCTCGAAGAAGTCGAAGGCGATGGCCTTGGGCTTGCGGTCTACGAGCCATTGGGCGGCCGAGACGTCGATGTAGGGCGACTCGGTGTAGTACTCGAGCGTGCCGAACATCTTGTGGCCCCAGTCGGTGCGCACGACGATGATGTCGCCCGGGCGGCACTTGTCCTCTTTCCCCTCGAGGTGGGCGCTCTGGATGACGGCGTTGGGCTCGCCCATCTCGGTGAGGTCGAGCATCACCGCCTCCCCCATGTAGCGGTGGAAATCGATCTCCCCGATCACGGGATCGCCCTTCACGACGTGGAGGGTGCTGTCGACGTGGGTGCCCGTGTGGGCGCTCATCTCGAGCCAGGTGGCCTGCCAGTGGTGGGAGTCGGGCCCGCGGAACCCCGTCGTGTGCTTCACCTTCTGGGAAACGCCCGGGGGGATGGGGACCTCGCTTTGGATGCCGCAGCTGATGTCGATGTAGCGGGGCATGGCCAGCGCCTCCTTCTTGGCCGAAGGAATGGAAAAAGCCCGTCCACACGTATCGCGGAATGGCGAGAGAGGGGCGAAACCATTCTGGCACGCGCACTTCCCCCTGCCAAGCCCGGCGCGGGGAGGGCCTCCCCGGCGAGAGCGCCCTGTGCGGGAGGCCGCGCGCGGTCTATGATGGGTCGGGGCGATCCATTCCATGGCGGAAAGAGGGGGCAGGATGGGAGATACGATGGGGGCACGGGTGGGGTGGGCGGCGCCGGAGGCCTCCCTCGAGGGCGCCGGGGGGGCCGAGGTCATCCTCTCGGATCTTTGGCGGGAGGAGACGCTCGTCCTCCTCTTCATGCGCCACCTGGGGTGAATCTTCTGCCGCGAGCAGCTGGCGCAGTTGCGCCGGCAACGGGGGGAGTTCGAGTCCCGCGGGGTGCGGGTCGTCGCGGTGAGCCCGGCCTTCGGGGCGATGTGCGAGATCCTATGCTCCCGGCTGGGGCTCTTCTTCCCCTGCCTGGGGGACCCCGAGGGGAGGGCCTACGACGCCTACGGGCTCCCCCGGGGCCGGATGAGTCAGCTCCTCAACTTCCACACCATCGCTCTGGGCGCGCGGGCCCTCCTGCGGGGACACCTCCCCCGCGCCCCCTCGGGAGACCCCTACCGCCTTCCCGGCGCCTTCATCATCGCCCGGGGGGGGACGGTGCGCTGGGCCTGGCGGGGGCGCGACGCGGCGGATCACCCCGGAGCCGCCGGCCTCCTCACGGCGCTCGACGGCCTCGCCCTGGACGCGTAGGGGGCGCGGGGCCGGAAAATTGACCCTCTCATGCGGTGCGTGCTAGCTTCGGCTCTCGAATCCCGGAGGGATCCGCGCTTGGCTCTCGGCGCTCGCAGCGCCCATCCGATCCCCGGCACGGCCGCGGAATCCCCCGGTCCCCGCGCGCCCGCTCCGCCCGCTTCGCCCGCCCCGCCCGCGAGGCGCGGATGAACGCCCCCGGCGCCCCCCCTTCCCTGAGCATCATCATGCCCTGCTACAACGAGCGCGAGACCAT
>JAZGDQ010000011.1:0-3552 GCA_036477985.1 bacterium | reverse complement strand
GAGGGGGGAATCTCCCCGGCCGGCCTTCAGCGCGCGGCGGACGATCTGCGCGCGGCGCGCGGCCCGGGAGATCGCGAGGACGCCGCCTGGCTCCGCGACCTCGCCCTCCTGGCCGACTCCTTCCGCGCCCGGCTCGGGGAGCTGGGCCTGTTCGACGACGGCCTCCTCTTCGAGCGCGCCTGCGCGCGCGCCGAGGAGGCGCCCCCCCGGGTCCCCACCCTGGTCTATGGCTTCGCCGACATGAACGCGGTCCAGCGCAGGCTCGTCGCGGCCTGCTGCCGCGAGGCGGAGGCGGCCGCCTTCCTCCCCGCCGAGCCGGAGGCCCCCGCCTGCGCCTTCGCGGCGCCCCTCCTGGAATGGTTCGCCTCCCAGGGATTCGAGCGAAGCGGCGGGTCCTCAGAAGAGGAGGGGCCGTTCGAGGATGTGGGGCGGCGGCTCTTCGGCCCCAGCGGGGCCGCGGTCCTTGCCGAGGGCGCGGCCCTCCCCAAGGGCGCGCTGCGCGTCGTCTCGGCGCCGCTCGAGAGCCGCGAGGTGTTCGAGCTGGTGCGGGAGATCCTCCGGGGCGATGAGGGGGAAACCGCAGCCCGCGGGGAGGAGGCTGCGCCCCGCGGGGCGGCCGGCGTCCTCCTCCCCTACCCGGGCGACTACCCGGGCCTCTTCCGCGAGACCTTCCGTGCGCTGGGCGTCTCGGCCGAGATGGAGGATGCGGGCGCGCTCGATGGCGCCGCCGCGGGGCGGACGCTCATCGGCATGCTCGAGCTGGGCGAGCGGAGCTACGGCCGCGCCGAGGTGATGCGCTTCCTCGACGAGGGGAGCTTTTGCGAGTCGGCGGCCTTCCGGGGCCGGGCGGAGTTCGCCGAGATTCTGGGGGGGGAGGCCGATCCCCTCCTCCCCGCCCGCTGGGAGCGCCTCTCGCGGAATCTGGGTTTCCTCGCAGGGCGGGAGGGCTGGTCCCCGGCCCTCGCCCGCGCGGCGAAGAAAGAGAAGGCGGAGGACCTTCCGGCGCTCCAATCCCTCGCCCTCGCGGTGGAGGAGGTGTTCGCCCGGCTGGGGGATCTCCCCGAGCGGGGGGGCCTCGCCGGGCGCCTTCGGGCGGCAAGGGCGGCCTTCGCCGATTTGACGGGCCCCCTGGAGGAGAAGGAAGAGGCGCTCGCCGCCCTGGAGCCCCTGGAGGATCTCGCCCCCATCCTCGGGGAGATCGGGGCGCGAGAGTTCCGCCGGTGGGTCCGCGCGGCGCTGGAGAAGGCGCGCCTTCGGGGGCCGGAGCGCCCGGGCCGCCTGTCCGTCCTCTCCCTGACGGGGGCGCGGGGCATCCCCTTCGAAACGGTGGTGATGCCCGGGATGACAGAGGGCCGCTTCCCCGCGGGGGGGATGGACGACCCGCTTCTCCCCGACCGCCTGCGCGCCCGGCTGAACCGCGCGCTCCCCCTGCCCGGGGGCGGAGGAGGCGGAGGGGGCGGGGCGGGCGAGCGGCTCCCCCTCAAGACGGCCCGCACGGCGGAGAGCCGGTTCCTCTTTTGGACGGCGCTCCAGGCGGCGGAGCGGCGCGTCGTCCTCGGCTACTCCCAGGGGGGGGAGGCGGACGAGTCCGAGCGGGCGCCCAGCATCTTCCTCCACCACCTGGCCGATGCCCTGGGGGCGCCGCCGGGGGAGGAGTTCCCGGCGGACCTCATGGGTCACCGCGCGGCCCCCGCGGCGCTCGATGCGGAAGTCCTCGCCGGGCGAGCGGTCAGCCTCCTGGAGCACGATCTGAGCCGGTTGATGGCCCAGGCTTCCTCCGGCCGGGCCGAGAAGGGCGCGCTGGCCTATCTCCTTCGGGTGCATCCGGCCTACGGGCGGCTTCGCGGGGCGGTGGCCGACCGCTGGCGGCGGGATGCGCTGACCGGGCAGGACGGCGTGCTGGCCGATCCGGAGGTCATGAAGGCGATTTCCCAAAGGAGCCATCCGTCGAACCATCCGGTGGCGGTCACGGCCCTGGAGAACTTCTTCCGCTGCCCCTACCGCTTCGCGCTGGGGAGCCTCCTCGGGCTGGGCGAGCGGGAGGAGCCCGCCCCCCCGGTGGAGGCGGGGCATCTCCTGCGGGGAAGCCTGTTCCACGACGCGCTGCGACGCTTTCTCGTCAGGTGGCGCGAGGCGGGCGGGCCGCTGGGCGATCATCCCCCCGCGCGGCGGCGCCTCTGGCTGGAGGAGTCCGTCCGCGCGGCGCTCGGCCGGGCCGAGCGGGAGGGGGAGGCCCTCTTGCCCCTCGCCTGGCGCGCCCTCGGCGAGGCGGTGGTGCGCGATCTGGATGCCTACTTCGGCGAGGCCTACGGGGAGGGGTCGGAATGGACGCCCGAGGAGATGGAGGTCTCCTTCGGGAGGGAGGAGCATCCCCCCATCGAGGCGCCGGCCGGCAGGGAGGGAGAGATCCTCCAGGTCAGCGGGCGCTACGATCTCCTGGAGCGGGGCGCGGAGGGCGTCCGCCGCTTCGTGGATTTCAAGAGCGGGAGAGTGAGCGGAAAGAAGACGCCCGCCCTCGAGGGGGGCGCCCGCCTCCAGCTGGATCTGTACGCGCGCCACGGCGCCGCCCGGTTCGGGGAGGACGCCCGGGTCCGCGGGGCCTACGCCTTCGTGAGCGAGCGGGGCGGCTACGAGATCCGCGAGGCGGACGAGGAAACCCTCGCGGGGCGGCGGGGGGCGGTGGAGGATCTGCTCGGCCACTTCCTGCGCGCCTTCGAGGGGGGCTGCTTCTTCCCCGCGCCCTCGTCCGATTGCAACAGCTGCGATTTCGTCACCGTCTGCGGACCCGAGCGGAGCGAGCGCGCCGAGCGGAAGAAGGCGCATCCCCTGTGGATGCGGCGGCTCAAGTTGCGGGAGGAGACGCGATGAGCGCCGAGGGTCCCCCTCCCGTCGATCAGGCCGAACGCGAGAAGGCCGCGACCTGGACGGCCGGGCCGGTTCTGGTCGAGGCCGGGGCGGGAACCGGGAAGACCCGTCTCATCGTCGACCGCGCGCTCCACCTCGTGGGGTCGGGGGAGGCGCGCCTGGGCGAGATCGCCGCCATCACCTTCACCATCAAGGCGGCGGCCGAGCTGCGCGAGCGGATCCGCGTGGCGCTGGTGAAGAAGCTGGGCGCGGGTGAGAAAAACCCAGAGGTTCTCTCCCGGCTCCGCGAGGCGCTCGAGGAGATCGATCGCGCGCCCATCTCGACCATCCACAGCTTCGCCCTCAAACTCCTGCGGGAGCGGCCCCTCGACGCGGGCCTGCGTCCGGATGCGGAGGTGAATCCCCTCGCCTTCGAGGAGCTGCGCGACCGGGTGTGGGAGGAATGGCTGACCGAGCGGCTCTCGGGCGAGGACCCCGCCCTGGCCGTCTTCCTCGAGCTGGGTTTCTCGATCGCGCAGTTGTCCACGCTGCGCGACGCCATGCTGGAGCTCCCCGAGATGCGGGGGGGCTTCCCCGCGGCGGAGGGCCTCACCCCCGGGAGGATGAAGGAGAGCATCCGCAAAGCGTTTTCGAAATGGAAGAAGCGCGCGGCGGCGCTGTGCCGGGACAAGTCCGACAAGGCGTTCC
>JAZGDQ010000109.1:0-6516 GCA_036477985.1 bacterium | reverse complement strand
ACGATGGGGGGTGAATGACTCCTTCGTCTCGAGCATGGCCCGCTCGAAGGGATGGGCGGCCAGCAGCGGCTCCTCGTAGACCGTCCACACATGGATGATGGGCACGCCCGCGCGGCGCGCGACGCCGAGAAGCCGGTTCGTCCCCTTGATAACGCGACCGCAATCCGCCTCCGGCACGGGCAACGACGCAATCTCCGGTTCGAGGTTCCCCCGCTGGCAGTCGATGGTCACGACGGCGGAGGACCCCGGTTCCAATCGGAGGGTTTTCTTCATCCGTTCGATCATGGATGAGCGGTCCATCGGATCGGCTGGATTGGCCATGATTCTCTCCTTTCCGCGCCCCTTCCTCCTTCGGGCCGGATCGTTTCCCTCACCCGGCGGGCATGGTGGGCGCCGCTGGCGTCCGAGGGGTGAAACGCTGCCAAGTGTAGACAAGTGAGACGATAATGACACCCGTAATATTCGCGAGGTATCCGGGAACCTGTCCCTGGAGGACGAAGTCTCCGGGGATGAAGCACATGGCGGCCGCCAACCCCAGGGCGAGCCATTCGAGGATCGTCGTCCTGCGGCGGAAATAGCCCATGGTCCAAATCGAGAAGGCGATGGTCCCTATCGTCGCCGCGGACATGGCCCAAATCGTGGAGGCGACCGTTCCGGTCATCAGAATCGGCGTGTAGGCGAACAAAAGAGGCATGACGTAGAGCAACTTGGCGAACTTGAAGCTCGTCCAGCCCGTCTTCCATGGGTCCGCGCCCGCGATGGAGGCCGCCACGTAAGCGCCCAGACACACGGGAGGCGTGATGTTGGAGTCCTGGCTGAGCCAAAAAACGATCATGTGCGCCGCGATGAGGGGAACGCCCAGGTTTTCGAGCGCGGGTCCCGCAAGAACGACAAGAACAAGATAGGACGCCGTGATGGGGAGCGCCATTCCGAGAACGAGCGAGGCGAGCGCAACCAGAAATAACGCGAACAGCAGGCTGCCTCCGGAGAGGAGAACCAGGAGATAGCTCATCTTGAGGCCAAGCCCTGTGAGGGCGACGACCCCGACAATAATTCCGACTGCGGCGGCCGACGAACCCACGATGAGAGAGTTCTGGGTTCCCTCGATCAGGGCGTCACGGATTCCTTTCGGCCCCAGCACCTGGCGCGGTGGGGCGATCCGGTCGGGCTGCAGCCAGGAGAGCGACACTCGGATCCAGTTGATCAGAAGGGTGGCGAGAATCGCCATGACGGCGCACCAGTCCGGCGAATAGCCCAGGATCAGGAATGTGAGCAAAACGACGAGCGGGACCACATGAAACCATCCTCTCCGGAAAACCTCGCCGGGAGAACCCACCTCATCAGCCGTCATCGGCCGGATGCCGTGCTTCTTCGCCTCCATATGCACCATGATTCCGATAGACAGGAAATAAATGAGCGCCGGCACGGCGGCGATGGCCATGATCTGGACGTATGGGACCCCTGTGATCTCCGCCATGACAAAGGCGCCCGAACCCATGACCGGAGGAAGGAGCTGCCCCCCAAGCGACGCGCTGTTCTCCACCGCACCGGCCACGTGAGGCCGGAAGCCCACCCTCTTCATGAGCGGTATGGTGAATGCGCCGGTCGAGACGATGTTCGCGAGGCTGCTTCCGGAGATGGAGCCGAACACCGCGGAGGCCAAGACGGCCACCTTGGCGGGCCCTCCCGCGGTCCGCCCGGCGATGGCCAAGGGCAGGTCGATGAAGAACTGGCCCATGCCCGAGCGGTTCATAAATGCCCCCAGATAGATGAAAACGAGCACGTAGGTCGCCATGACGTCCGTCATGACGCCGAAGATGCCCTCCTGGGAATAAAAGATGTAGTTGACGATCTGGGGAATCGTGGAGCCCCGATGGGAGATCTGGTCGGGAAACAGAGGCCCGAGGTGGGCGAAGACGAGGGCGAAAACAGCGATGCCCGGAACCCACGGGCCGAGTCCCCGCCTCGAAATCTCCAGCGCCAGAAAAATGGCCAGGGCGGCCATCCAGAAGTCGGTCTCCGTCCAGGCGCCCACCCGATCGATGAGGTCACGGTACTCGTAAATGTAATAACTCAAACAAAGCAGGGAGAAGCCCTTGAGGGCCAGCGTGAGCGCCTCCTGGCGGAGAAGTGAAGCGGCCGCGGCGGCGACAGCCCCCGCCCAGACCAACCAGTCGAGCGGCGCCGCCCCCTGCTCAGAGACAATTTCCGCCCGGAAGATCGAGAGCGTGACCAGACCGAACAAGGCAGCCGCCAACCCCCAGTCCCCCGGGGCGGGGGCGCGCCACGGCGCTCCCTTCCGGTGAGGAAAGAGCAACAGGGTCAGGAACCACGTGATGAGGGTGTAGAAGCCGAGGTGGAAATTTTCCTCTGGAATCCCGGGACCGGCGGCCCAAAGGGCAAACACACCGAGTCCCACCCCGCCACACTTGTTGGCAACCGCCCAACCGCCGGTGAGTTCCCGGGCGCGGGTCCCCGCCGCTTCGGGGGCGGTGCCTTGCGGAGGAATCTCTTTTTCGGTCGTCATCAACCCACCGGATTGGCGCCCCCGCGCGGCAGGACCACGCGGGGGCGAACGGGTCTTTCCCCTCTGGAGATGCAGAACCTAGGGCATCAGTTCAGAGGGAACGGTTTTGCCCTGCTCCTTCCAGAAACGAGCGGCCCCGGGGTGCAACGGAACCGTGACAAAGTTAAAGGCGTTCCCCTTTGTCATCTGCTTGGTCACCTTGCCAGCGGCGGAAAGCAGATAATCTTTCCCCTTCTTGGAATAGATCAGCTTGAGGATGTTGTAGACAAGGTCCGCCGAAAGGTTCTTGTTGGCGGTCATGATGCTTCCGGTTCCGAAGGTCTTCGTGTCCACGTTGACGTTGGGGTAGAGGCCCGCGGGGATCGTCATCGTCCCGAAGAAGGGGAACTTCTTGTAGAAGCCCGTTTTCTTGGCCGGCTCGTTCATGTCGATGAAGCGGATCTTCATCATGGAAGCGGTGTCGCGGATCATGGCGTTGCCCAATCCCGGGTGCCAGTTGTAGGCGGCGATTTTCCCGTTCCGAAGCGCCGCCGGGCTTTTGCGCCCCAGGTAGACCGGCTTGAACTTCCCCCACAGGCCCATGTGCTTGAGCAGCATGGTGAGGTTCTTGGCCGATCCCGAACCGGGCCCGCCCATGGAAACCACCTTCCCCTTGATGTCTTCGAGCTTTTTGAAGCCACTGCTCGCGGGCGCCAAGAAGTGACCGACCGACCCGAAAAGATAGGTCAAGACACGAATGTTCTTATGGGGCTTCTTGAATTGGCCCTGCCCGCGGTAGGACTGATAGAGGTCGCTCGCAAAGACGAGCCCCATCTCCACCGACCCGGAATCGACCGCCCGCACGTTCTCCGGGGAGCCAGTGGAGGACTCAGAGGAAACCTGAACGCCCTTGATTTCCTTCGTCAAGAAGATGGCCCAAGCGCTCGTCCAGCGGTTGAAGGCGCCCCGAATTTGACCTCCCTTGATGGTCACTCGCTTCTGGGCGGACGCGGGCGGCGGAGCGACGCCCCAATGGGCCGAAACCAGGAAAAACGCCGCTACGGCTATCCACAACCATTTGACGCGAATCTTCATTTTCCTACCCTCCCTTTTTCAGGCATTGCATGCCCATTCGATCGGCGGTCGCGACCCCATCAACGAGCGGGGATAAACGTCCGGCGGGCGTGGTCCGCCCCGAACCTCCCATCCAAAGCATCGCGCAGCCAGTCCGCCTCCGCCGGGTGAAAGTCGGAAAAACGTCCCCCGAGCGTGTGCGCCTCGTTCTCATAAACCCAAAGCTCTTTAGGGCAGTTCATCATATCGCAGGGCCGCTCAGCGTCCTCTCGCGGGCAGAGCTCATCGAACTCGCCCATCGCCGGGAGCGTCGGGCAGCGGATCCTTTCCGCCAAGGGCTCCAGGGTCAAGCTCCCGGCCATGGCGTCGAAGGCGTCCTCGTCGTGGACGTTGGAGATGCACCCGGAATTATGCGGCAACGCTCTCTTTTTTTCAAATTTCGCCCAATCCACCCTTACTCGGGCGGCGCCTCCCGCCGAGAAGTCCATAAAGCCGGCAATAAGACACCCTCTTGGGCGCCCCTTCCATCCAAAATCACGGAGCATGAGCGGTTTTCACCTAATGACCCCTTCTCCTCCGGGCCAACACCGCTTTCAGCCCCGCATCTCCCATAGCCGAACGCAGCCCGGTAGTAATGGGCCAGCGGGAAGGCCGAGGCTGCCTGAACGCGCCATCTCTTGGCGTGACAGGAGACCCTGGCCCCGGCCTTAATGAGCCGCCGGATGAGCCACTGGACCGAATGCCCCCCTCCGAGGCGCGCTTGCGGGCCGCGCTTTCGCGCGTCACTCCCCGAATTTCCTGCAGTTCTCCTTCCCCGATTCCCGTCTATCCTCCTTCCTCGGACTTCGGCGAGCTCAGTCGAGCCGGACGCCTCCGATTAGAGAGGGGGGTGTCCCACTCGGCATAAGCGCGGGGAGGATGGTTCGGATGGTATCGGAGACAGCACGGATGGGATCGGAGACGGCGCGGATGGGATATGGGGGACAGGCGGGAAGGGCTGCGGGAAGTCTACGGACGATAAAGGCGGTTAAAGGCGCTTTTTTTTATTTTCCCGGCGGGCTGCAGACCCTAGCGCGCCTTTTCGAGGAACTCGCGCAACTTCTTCCGGAACAGCTGGGGCTCGGGCGCCGTGGGCAAAGGCCCCCGGAGCGCGGAGGACTATCCCTCCCCCCATGCCTTGAGGACTTCGTCGAAGGGCGCACGGCCCTCCCGCAGGAGAACCGGGGCCGCCCCGCGCACGTCCACCAGGGTGGAGGGCCGCTCCTCGGGGAGGGCGCCGCCGTCCAGGATGAGGGCGATCCGCTCTCCGAATTCCTCCGCAATCTCCCCCGCCCCGCGGAGGGGGGGCGCGCCGGGCCGGTTCGCGCTCGTCGCGGCGAAGGGCCCCGCCTCGGCGGCGAGCCTTCGGCAGAGGGCCTGATCCGGAAGGCGGACGGCCACGCCCCCTCCCTCGCCCCCGGTGAGGAAGGGGGAGAGCGCATCCCGCGCCGGAAAGATCAGTGTGAGGGGCCCGGGCCAGAGGCGCCCGATGAGGGCGCGCGCGCCTTCCGGCGTCCGGGCGGCGAGGAGGGGAAGCTGATCGGGCGAGCCGATGAGGACGGGCGCGCCCTTCTCCCCGCCCCGGCCCTTGGCGGCGAAGAGGCGCTCGAGCGCCGCCGGGTCGAGCGCCCGGGCGCAGAGGCCGTAGAGGGTGTCGGTGGGAAGGGCGATGGCCGCCCCGCGCGCGAGGGCCTCCGCCGCCCGGCGAAGGGCCGCCTCATCGGGCGCCTGGGGGCGCACCGGCACGATCTCCGCCATGGCGGCTACTTCTTCTTCCGGGGGGTCCGCTTGGCTTTCTTCTTGGAGGCGGCGCCTCTCGCGGGGGCGGGGCCCCTCCCAGGGGCGGCTTTGCGGGCGGCGCCCTCTTTGCGCAGCTCGGCGTCGGCCGCCAGGACGCGCGCGCTCTGGGCCTCGGCGAACTTCCGGTATCGGGCCGCGAGGCGGCGGTCCGAGAGGGAGAGGATGCGCGCCGCGAGGAGGCCCGCGTTCCGGGCGCCGGCGGGGCCGATTCCGACCGTGGCCACCGGGATGCCGGGGGGCATCTGAACCGTGGAGAGGAGGGCGTCGAGGCCGTCGAGGGTGGAGCTGTTGAGCGGGACCCCGATGACGGGAAGGTCGGTCGCGGCGGCCACCACGCCCGCGAGGTGGGCGGCCATGCCCGCCCCCGCGATGAGGACGCGGATTCCCCGCCCCGGCGCGGCGCGCACGTACTCCTGCACCGCCGCGGGAGTGCGGTGGGCCGAGAGGGCGCGCATCTCGCACGCCACCCCCAGCCCCTCGAGCGCCTTGGCGGCCTCCTCCATGACGGGCCGGTCCGAGGCGCTCCCCATCAGGATTCCGACGATCGGTTTCGCGCGGGCCATCCGGATCCTCTTACACCACCGCCTGGAGGTCGATCTCGAGCTTCGCCCCGGCGATGAGCTTGGCGGCCTGGAAGGTGGTGCGGGCCGGCGGGTCCACCACCCCGAAGTACTCCTCGAAGACCGCGTTCATCCCCTGGAGCTCGGCGAGGTCCTCCATGTAGATGGTCACCCGCACGGCGTTGGCGAGGGAGGTCCCCGCCGCCTCGCAGACGGCCTTGAGGTTCTCGAGCACCTGGCGGGTCTGCCCGGCGATCCCCCCCGGGGCGATCTCGCCCGTCTTGGGGTCGAGGGGAAGCTGGCCCGAGCAGAAGAGCCATTCGCCCACCCGAATCGCCTGGGAGAGGGGCACTTTCCCGGAGCCGGCCTTGTCGGTCTTGATCACCTTCTTCTGCATGGTCATGGATTATGGCCTCCTTGCGAATACCGCCCGCCCGCCGGAGAGAAAGACCTGCCCCTGATACCCCGCGCCCCGCGGCCCCGTCAAGGGCGGCGGGGCGCGGGGCCTCCCCCTCGGATGCGGGCGGCGGGGGTGGT
>JAZGDQ010000108.1:0-6558 GCA_036477985.1 bacterium | reverse complement strand
GGCTGACGAGCCGCCTCCAGGCGGCCTCGCGCGCCGCCTCCGAGGGGGGCGCGATCGAATCGGCGATCTCCTGAAGAAACACGAACTCCTCCCCCCGGAGACGGACGCCGCGCCCCTCTCCGGCGCGGCGCATGGGGGACGCCGCCCGGCCCGTGCGCTAAAAGCAGTGCTCGGCGGAGGGGAAGGTCCCCTCCTGCACCTCATGGTGAAAGCGCTCGATCGCCTCGCGGGCCGCCCCCCCCAGATCCGCATACACCTTGACGAATTTGGGCGTGAAATCCTGGAACATGTGGAGCAAGTCGTGGGTGACGAGGACCTGGCCGTCGCACCCGGGCCCCGCCCCGATTCCGATGGTGGGGATGTCGATCTCCCGGGTGACGCGCTCGCCGAGGGCGGCCGGAATTCCCTCGAGGACGACGCTGAAGGCGCCCCCCTCCTGGACGGCCACCGCGTCGCGCACCACCTGATCGGCCCCCTCGGCGCTCTTTCCCTGGATCTTGAAGCCCCCGAAGCTGTGGACGCTCTGGGGGGTGAGCCCGACGTGGCCCATCACCGGGATCTGGGACTCCACCACGGCGCGGATCTCCCGGCACACCCGGACGCCCCCCTCGAGCTTGACCGCCTCGGCCCCTCCCTCGCTCACGAGGCGCCCCGCGTTGCGGATGGTCTCCTCGGGCGAGATGCCGTAGGTGAGGAAGGGAAGGTCGGCCACCAGGAGGGCCCTCGGCTCGGCCCGGCTCACGGCCTTGGTGTGGTGGACCATGTCGTCCAGCGTCACCCGCGTCGTGTCGGGATAGCCGAGCACCACCATCCCGAGGCTGTCCCCGACGAGGATGACGTCGATGCCGGCGGCGTCGGCGATTTGGGAGGTGACGTAGTCGTAGGCCGTGACCGAGGTGATCTTCTTGCCGCCCTTGCGCGCGAGAACGCTGGCGGCGGTGACTTTCTTGCGCTTTCCGTTGGAACCCATGGGTCGCTCCCTAGGAAGGTGAACGCCGCGTCTGTGGTGGGGGGGGACGCCTTTCCGGGGCGCGGGAGGGCTCCCCCGGCCCCCTCGCGCCCTCCCGCTCGGGCCCGCCGTCCAGGTCCTGACGGCTCCCGGCGGCGGGTCAACCCCAGAAGACTAGAAACCGCCCTCCCCCCTGTCAACCGGGCCCGAATCCTCCGAGCCGGAAGGCGGCTTGCATCCCCGGCCCGGGGGCCAAAGGGCGGGGCGAAGCCCTCTCTCAACCCCCCTCTCTCCCCTTCTCCTCCAGCTCGCGGATGCATTGATACATCGCCCAGTGAACCGGCGCCTCCACCCCGGCCGCCTCGGCGTGGGCCAGGAAGCGCCCGGTGAGGGCGTCGATCTCGGTCTCCCGGCCCAGGAGGAGATCCTGCCACATGGAGTTGCGGTTCCCGGCCGTGGCCCGCGCGGCGGCCTCGGCGAGGGCGAGGACGTCGATGTCGAACCCCTCGGCCTCGGTCACCCGCTGGGCCTCCCCGGCCAGCGTCCGGAAGAGGGCGGCCGCGTGCGCCGTCTCGAGGAGCGCGCCGTTGCGCAGCCCCAGGAGCGCGCCCAGGGGGTTGACCACCAGGTTCACCATCGCCTTCCGCCACTCCTCCTCCCGCCCGTCCGGGCGCACCTCGGCCCGCGCCCCCGCGCGCGCGAGGGCCGCCGCCAACTCCTGCGCCGCCTTCATCCCCGCCTCCCTCTCCTTCTCCGCGAAAGCCGGAGCCAGGATGAGGGAGAGCGCGCCCGACTGGCGGACCCGCCCCGGCCCGGTGCGCTCGGCGCCCGTCATCACGAGGGCGCGGACCACCCCGCCCCCGCGCATGGCGGGCGGGAGATCGGCGCACACGTCCAGGCCGTTCGAGAGGACGGCGACCCGGGTCCGCGGGCCCGCGAGGGGGGAGAACTCCCGGGCCGCATCGGCGAGTTGGCCCGCCTTGACGGCGAGGAGGAGAAAGTCCGCCGCCCCGCCTTCGGGGCCCCGGATCACCCCGGGCCGCGCAGTGAACTCCGCCGCGCCCTCGACGGCGATCCCCTCCCGCGCCGCCTCCTCCAAATGCGCAGCCGTCTCCGGGGAGGGCGCCGTGCGTCCGGCCAGCCAGACCCTTCCTTCCTCCAGCCCGCGGGCGAGGACGGCGGCGAGGAGGGAGCCCACCGCTCCCGCCCCGGCGACGACGATTCGGCCGGGCGCGGGGGGAGTCATCGGGAAGGGAGAAGGAGAAAGGCTAGCGGCTGAGTCCGCGCCAGAGGAGAAGCACGCCCACGATGATGAACACGACGGCGAGGAAGGCCTTCATCTTCTCCCCGTCCACCCGGTTGTTGATGAAGGGGGAGACCTGGCCGCCGCAGGCGACGGCGGGGATGGTCATGAAGAGGATGTTCCAGTGCACCTCGAGGTTGCCCGTCGAGAAGACGAAGGCGTGGACGAGGGTGGCGGGAAACACGGTGAGGGCGACGATCATGATGCCGGTGCCGATGGCGACGCGCACGGGGAGCTTGTGGCGCACGATGAGGGTGGCCGTCGCCAGCTCCCCGATCCCGATTCCGGTGAGGCCCACGAGAAGCCCCCCCGCGGCCGACCAGGTGTGCCCGAACGGGCCGTGCCGGTACTCGTACCAGTAGCGCCGCCCCAGGGCGTCCACCCGCGTCGGGGGGCCCTCCCCGCCGGTGGCGGCCGCCTCGTGGATCCCGCCCTGGAGGAAGGAGTAGAGCATGGTTCCCGAGAGGACGATCATGATCGCGCCCAGGAAGCCGAGGATGACGCGCTCGGGCACCAAGTGGGCCAGGAATCCGAAGGCCATGGCCACCGGAATCGAAACGGCGAGCACCCTTTTTGCGATCCCCGTGTCCACGAGCCGGCGGCGGATGTAGCCGATGAGGGCGCTGCCGAAGCCGAAGATCTCGATCGAGAGCGCAAGGAAGATCGCCTCGACCGGGGCGATGCGGACGCCGGCGGCATAGGGGAAGAAGAGGATGAAGATGGGGGTGAAGAAGACGGCGCCCTCGACGCTGGAGCTTGTGGCCATCAGGCAAACGCAAAACGCGACGGGAAGCATCCACCAGAATTCGAACACGTATTCAAGCACGCTCTAGCCTCTCCTCTCTCGGACCTCTTCCTCCGCCCGGCCCCGGGCGATGGCCTCCGCCATCCGTATAGCCTCGAAGGCCGCCCCCACGTCGTGGGTGCGGATCACGTCCGCCCCCGCCCAGACGGCGAACGCCTCGGCCACCTTGGAGCCGATCAGCCGCTCTCCCGCCGGGTCGACTCCCGTCACCGCCCCGACGAAGGTCTTGCGCGAAAGGCCGATCACAACAGGACGGCCCAAATCCGTCAACGCGGAGAGCCCGCGAAGAATTTCCAGGTTGTGGTCCCACGTCTTCCCGAAGCCGATTCCCGGGTCGATGAGGACCGAGCCGATCCCGGCCCGCTCGGCCTCCCCGGCGCGCGCGGAGAGGAAGGCGGCCAGCTCGCCCATCAGATCCTCGTAGACCGGCTCCTCCTGCATGGTGCGCGGCTCCCCCCGCATGTGCACGGCCACGGCGGCGGCTCCGGCCCCGGCGGCGGCGGCGCGCATCTCGGGATCGCCGAGCCCCCCCACGTCGTTCACGATGTGGGCCCCGGCCGCGAGGGCCGTGCGCGCCACCCCCGGCTTTTGCGTGTCGATGGAGAGGAGCGGACCCGCCTCCGGGTCGAGGCGCTCGAAGATGGGCATGACGCGCCCGAGCTCCTCGGCCTCGTCCACCGGCGCCGCGCCCGGGCGGGTGCTCTCCCCCCCGACGTCGATGATGTCGGCCCCATCCTCCGTCATGCGCGCGATCTCCTCCAGGGCCGCGGCCGTATCGAGGAACCTCCCGCCGTCGGAGAAGCTGTCCGGGGTGGCGTTGATCACCCCCATGACGCGCACCCGGGAGAAGTCGAGCCGCCGGCCCCGGCAGGAGGCGGGCGGAGGGATCTCCCGCCGGGCGGGGGTGAAGCCGAACCCCGGCCTCACGCCGCCCCCTCCGGCGGGAAGGCCTGGCCGCTCTCCACGATCCGCTCTTCGGTGACCCAGCGGCGGCGCAGCTCCCCGGCCAGATAGAGCGAGCCCGCCACGATGAGGAGGTCCTCCTCCCCAGCCTCGGCGGCGGCGGCCTCGAAGGCCTCCCAGAGATCGAGATGCACCTCGACCTCCCCGGCGCCCGCGCCCGCCCGGAGGAGGGCGTCGCGCAGCTTGCGGGGCGGGAGCCCGGGCCGCGGCGAGCCGCCCGGCGGGAGGGTGACGTAGAAGCGCTCCCCGACGGGGGCCAGCTCCCTGGCCAGTCCCTTGTAGTCCTTGTCCCCCACCGCGCCGAGGACGAAGAGGCGGCGCCGGGCGGGCATGGCGCGCACGGCCTCGGCGAGGGCCCGCGCCTTGTCCCGGTTGTGGGCGCCGTCGAGGATGACGGCGGGCGCGCCGGGCATCGGCTCCAGGCGGCAGGGAAGGCGCGCCGCCCCGATCCCCTCACGGATGGCCTCCTCGGGCAGGCCCAGGAGCCGGCCGGCGCCGGCCGCGAGGGCGGCGTTCTCCGCTTGGTGGGCCCCGCCCATCCGGGTGCGCATCCCCTCCCAGCGCAGACCGCCCTCGAACCGAAGGCCGAAGGCGCAGCCCGCCCCGTCCCACTCGAGCCCCTCCACCCCGGGGGGGGCGAAGAGCTCGGCCCCGCGCGCGCGGGCCGCCCGGGCCACCTCGCGCCGGGCGCTCACGTGGGCGGCGGCCGAGATGACACGCCCGCCGCGGGTGATGATCCCCGCCTTGTCGCGGGCCACCCGGGCCACGCTCTCCCCGAGAAGGTCGGTGTGATCCAGCCCGATGGGGGCGATGACGTCCAGGACGGCCGGTCCCACGGCGTTCGTCGCGTCGAAGGTCCCGCCGAGGCCGGCCTCGAGGACGAGGAACTCGCAATCCGCCTCCTCGGCCGCAAGGAGGAGGAGGGCCAGGGTGGCCTCGAAGTAGGAGGGCGCGCCGAGGGGCTCCTCCGAGAGGCGGTCGGCGGCCTCGGCGAGGGGGCGCGCGCAGCGCCCGGCCCGGGCGGGGTCCAGGAAGCGCCCATCCAGCCAGAAGCGCTCGGCCAGGGAGGTGAGGTGGGGCGAGAAGAAGGCGGCGGCGCTCCGCCCCGCCGCGCGCAAGGACTCGGCGATCATGAGGGCGGTCGAGCCCTTCCCGCTCGTGCCGACGACGTGGACGACCGACCGGCCCGCCCCGGGGCGGCCGAGGCGCTCGATCAGGCGGCGCGCCCGGCGCAGGCCCGGTCCCTCGGCCCGCACCCCGCGCGAATCGAGGCGCGGGCGCCAGGCCTTCTTGGGAAGGGCGGCCAGGGCGTCGAGGAACACCTCGAGGCGGCGGTAGATCTCCGCCGGCGGGGTCTCCTCCACGTCCAGGAGGGAGAGGTCCGAGAGTGCGCCGGGGCGGATCATCAGTGGCGGAAGTGGCGGCGCCCGGTGAACACCATGGCGATGCCGTGCTCGGCGGCGGCCTCGATGACTTCCTCGTCGCGCACCGAGCCGCCCGGCTGGACGATGGCGCGCACCCCGCACTTCGCCGCCTCGTCCACCCCGTCGCGGAAGGGGAAGAAGGCGTCCGAGCCCAGGGCGCAGCCCGCCGCCGGGAGCACGGCGCGCTCGGCCGCGATCCGCACGGCGTCCACCCGGCTCATCTGCCCCGCACCGATTCCCACCGTCCCCCCGGCGTCGGCCAGGACGATGGCGTTGCTCTTCACGTGGCGGACCACCCGCCAGGCGAGGCGCAGCGCCTTCTCCTCATCTCCCTCGGGCGCGCGCGGGGTCACCACCTTCCACTCAAACTCCTCCCGGGAGAAGCGGTCGCGCTCCTGGACGAGGACCCCGCCCGGCACCGAGCGGATGTCGTAGCCCCCGGGGGGACGCTCGCCCAGGCCCGGGAGGCGGAGGACGCGCAGGCTCTTCTTCTTGCCGAAGAGGGCGAGGGCCTCCTCGGAGAAGGCGGGGGCGACGACGGCCTCGACGAAGAGGCTCCGCATGGCCTCGGCGGCGGCGGCGTCCACCTCGGTGTTGAAGCCGATCACGCTGCCGAAGGCCGAGACGGGATCGCAGGCGAGGGCCCGCTCGTAGGCCGCGGCCGGACTCTCCCCCAGGCCGACGCCGCAGGGGTTGGTGTGCTTCATGATGGCGCAGGCCGTCCCCTCCAGATCGGCGGCCAGCTCGGCCGCCGCGGCCAGGTCGAGGAGGTTGTTGAAGGAGGGCTCCTTGCCGCCCAGCAGCTCCCCCTCGGCGAGGGAGAGGCCCCCGGCGGCGGGGAGGCGGTAGAAGGCGCCCTTCTGGTGGGGGTTCTCTCCGTAGCGAAGGGTGCGGACGCGCTCGAGGGCGAGGGAGATGCGCTCGGGCGGCGCCCCATCCTCATCCCCCGCCTCTTCCTCCAAACCGGCCAGATAGGCCGCGACGGCGGCGTCGTAGGCCGAGGTGTGGGCGAAGGCCTTTTGGGCGAGGCGGCGGCGCAGCTCCGGGGAGATCTCCTTTCCCTCCCCGAGGAGGGCGATGACGGCGGGGTAGTCGTCCGGATCGACGAGGACGG
>JAZGDQ010000107.1:0-25590 GCA_036477985.1 bacterium | reverse complement strand
GCAACGGAAGGTCGCGCTGCAAAGGGATCGGGGATCTTTTCACATATGGTTCGCCGCCCCCCCCCCGCCGGCCGCTTGGCCGCTCGCGGCGCCCGAAGGGATGGGAGCGGTGCAGCGCCCCCATCGGCATGGCGGGATCATCCCGAAGCCGCCCGCGCGTCGGGGATGGGGGGGGATGGCCCCCGGCTCAATCCCCGCCCGGCGCGTCCCCCCCGCTTTCGGCATCCGGCCTGGCGCCTCCGCCATCCGGCCTGGCGTCTTCGCCATCCGGCTTGGCGCCCCCGCCATCCGGCTTGGGCTCGGCCCAGGTGAGGGTGCGGTAGGGGAAGGGAATCTCGATTCCGCGCGCGTCGAAGGCCCGCTTGATGCGGCGGTGGAACTCCCGGCGGACATTCCACTGCGTGAGGGGCTTCGTCTTGAAGCGCCCCCGTATGACGATGGAGGAGTCGGCGAAGCGGTCGAGCCCGGCGATTTCGATCGGCTGGAGGATGATGTCGGCCCATTCCGGGTCGGCGCGCATCTCCTCGCCCACCTCGCGGATGACCTCGATCACCTCGTCGGTGTCCTCCCGGTAGGCGACGCCGATGTCGAAGACCGAGCGGCTGTACTCCTTCGTGAAGTTCGTCACAACGTCGATGGCGCTGTTGGGAACGACGTGGACGTTCCCCTCGTAGTCGCGGAGGCGGACCGAGCGCAGGTTGAAGCCCTCGACGAGGCCGGCCACGTCCTTCACCCGGATGACGTCGCCGACGGCGATGTTGTCCTCGATCAGCATGAAGATGCCCGTGATGACGTCCTTGACGAGGGACTGGGCCCCGAAGCCGACCGCCAGGCCCAGGATTCCCGCTCCGGCGAGAACGGGCCCGATGTTCACCCCGAGAAAGTCCAGGATGATGATGCCCGCCACCGCGGTGACCACCCATTTGACGACCGAGTACCCCAGCGGCAGGAGGGTGAGCTGCTGGGGGCTGGGCGCGATGGGCGCGCCCCCCTCGTCCCGGCGCCCGCCCAGGAAATAGTCGGAGATGGCGCGCGCTCCCTCGACGACGCCCGCCGCCACCGCGACCGTGAGGCCGATTCCGGCCAGGCTGCCGAGCGCCCGCACCCCCGGCTCCGAGAAGAGAATCTCGATGGTGGGAATCCCCCAGGCGTCGAGGGCGAGGAGAAGGGCGGCCGACCAGACGGCGGCGTCCACCGCGACCTCGGCGAAGAAGGTGTAGCGGTTCGCCCGCGCCTCGATTCCGGGCACGAGGCGCTTGAGGCGCTCGCTCACGGCGAAGAGCGAGCGGGCGCCGAAGCGGACGAGGCGGCTGAGCGCGAGGGCCGCCGCGAGGATGAGGGCGGTCAGGAGGGTGGAGGTGAGGAGGTAGCGCAGGCCCGAGAGGGATTCGGCGCTCCAGAGGAAGAAGAAGACGACGAGGTAGGGGACGGCGAGGAAGTGCCAGCGGGCGGCGCCGATGTTCCAGGCGGCGATGGCGAGGCGGATGGCCCCTCCCGCCCCCTCGGGCTCGCGGACGGCGAGTAGGGTGCGGACCCGCTCGCGCTGCTGAAAGACGAGGACGAGGGCCTGGAGGAGAAGGATGAAGCGGTAGAGGTTCGCGAGGGCGCCGGCGGCGGCGGGGCCGGCCTGGAGGGCGGCGGCGGCGTCCGCGAGGGCGCGCCCCCACACCCAGACGAGGACGAAGCGGCGCGACCAGAGGGAGAGGTAGGCCGCCCCCACGTCGGAGAGGGGGAGAAGGCGCCACCCCGGGCGCTCGGGCGAGGAGAGGGCGGCCGCCCCGCCCAGGATGAGGCGCTGGATGAAGAGGGCCCACAGGAAGATGAGGAGGAGCGCCTCCCCCGTCCGGCCCAGGCCGAAGATCACCGCCAGGAGGGAGCCGCCCGCGAGGAGGGCCCCCGCCGGGAGGACGCGCTCGACCCACCTGCGGGCCGCGCGGGCGAGTTTCGCGCCCCATCCCGCGGGCTCCCCGGCGGCCCCCCGGTCGGGGAGAAGGCGGTCGAGGAGGCGGCGCAGGGCGAAGAACACGGCCAGGGCGAGGGCGAGGGCCGCCAGGAAGCGGAGGAGGGCCCAGGGGGCGTCTCCGCGGGCGAGGGCCCCCCGCACCCGGCGGAGGAGTCCGCGCGCCTTGCGGGGCAGCGAGCGGACGGCCCGGGCGCTCTGGAGAACGGCGTCCCGCAGCCTTTGGACCGAGCGGGCGTAGAGGTTGGCCGCAGGGGCGGGGGCGGGCGGGACGCCCGATTTCGCCCGCTGGGCTTCGAGAAGGAGGCGCAGCTGGGAGAGCAGGGCGGCCCGCTCGCCGGGGTCCTCGAGGCGGCGGATGAGGGCCTCAATCTCCCGGGGCGGGGCGCCCTCCCGGGGCAAGACGCCCTCCCGGGGCGAGGACCCCTCCCGGGGCGAGGATCCCTCCCGGGGCGAGGATTCCTCCCGGGGCGGGGGCCTCTCCCTTGGAGAGGCCACCTCTTGGGGCGCGGGCCTCTCCAAGGGAGAGGCCACCCCGCGCGCGATTCCCGCGGCGGCGGAATCTGCGGCGGCGGCGTGGGCCGGGGTCAGGGGGAGGGGGAGGGGGAGGGGCAGGGGGGCGAAGGCGGTCCAGGCGAGGAGGGCGGCCAGGATGAGGGGAGGGCGCCCGTTTGCTCGCGCCTTCCCGGTGAGAGAGTGGGAGAGCATGATCCTCCGTTTTCCCCGGTGGGAATGTGAGAGCGCCGCAAGGGGGCGCCGGATTCCCCGCGCACGCGGACGGGGGCGTCTCGAAAATCTCCCCGGGCGCGGTTCCACTGCGGCGGGGCGCATTGTAGAGGGCCTTCGGCGGGCGGGTAAAGGGGGGCGGGGGCGAGCGGGTGCGGAGGCTCCGGAATCCGTTTCGGTGGATGGGCCGGCCCGGGGCGGCGGGCCGTGGAGGCGGAAGGGGGGGGGATCTGTCCTCCCGTAAAATTTGAACTCGCTTAGAATGATCAATTTCTCAGCTCTTGCGAATCGCGATGCGCTTTATACGCAGACCGCCCGGGCAAAAGAAAAATTTCTGGGATTCAGGTGGAATTTCTATACGCGGAAGAGAGTTTCGGCCCTTCGGGCCGAGGCGCCCGGGCGGCTTCCCGGCATCGGGTCTCCGGCTTCGCGGGCGGAGCCCGCCGGCTCATTCGGCTTCAAGCGGGGGAAGCGGGGGAGGAGGACATCCGGGGAGTCGCGGGCGAGGAGAAGGCGGCCTTCGATCTGATGATGGAGCTTCGCGCCAAAAAGAAAGCTCTCCAGGACGCGCTCGCCCGGCATCACCGCCTGACCGCCTGCCTGCGGCTCTGGTTGTCCATCCTCGTCCCCTCGGTCGCCGCCCTTCTCACCCTCTCCCTGTTTCACGTTCTCTCGGTTTTTACTACTGAGAGCCTCCGCCGGATAAGCCTCGCCCCGCCATCCGGCGGCCAATCCCGAAGCGGCCTATCCCCCGCGAATCCATGGGGTCCGGTGTGTGCGGCGCCTGGGTGGCGCAGGAGCGTGCGGCCTTGCAGATTTTGTATTGACTGGGGGCTCCCCGTGTGGCATTTTGACTCTGGGAGGATGTATGTATCCGATTGTTTTTGAAAGTATTCCGCCCTCCTTCGCGGTTCGGGGGAGGGGCGGATGGGCGTGAGTCCTTTTGAGATCAAATCCTGCGCACTGATCGTGCGGATGGACGGGGAGCCCTCGGCCATCAACCTGCGCGAGTTGTGCGACCGCACCACCCGGTGCAGCGACGACAGCATCTACCACCACTTCTGTGAGATTCAGCTCCGGCCCACCTTCGACGATCCCGAGTTCACGAACGATTTCGCCACCTGGGCCTACCGCGCCCTGCGCGACGACGTGCTCGCCGAGCGGCTCGGGATACTGGACCCCCAAACGGCCGGTTCGATCGAGAATCTGCGCACCGCCCTGTTGGACGTTCTCGAGGAGCGCCTCTCGGAGATCGACTACATTCCCTGGGCGGGCTACGGCCGGGCGTTTTACTTCATGCGCGCCTCCATGGTGGTGTTCGACACCGGGGTCCGCCTCGACCGGCCCGACGAGATCATCTGGGCGCTGAAGACCATGTCGCGGGCCAGCATCTACTACCACTTCGTGGAGGCGCGGCGCCATTTTCCGGAAGGGAACGACGATTTTTCCGAATGGCTCCGCCGGAACGGGCCCTTGGGGCTCCGCCTCGACGAGGAGTTCTCCCGAATGGACGTCCAGTTCTACCCCCTGCGCGACCTGCGGCAGGAGCTGTTGCGGCGCGCCCACGAGGTGGTGGGCCAGGTCCTCGGAACGGGAGGTCCGTGATGGCGGGTTCGCTCGATGCCTACGCGAAGGTGGCCAGCGACGAGGGCGTCTCCCAGCTCCACGATCTGGCCCGGGGCCTTCAGGGGCGCTCCGTCATCCACGTCAACTCCACCCGCTACGGCGGCGGCGTGGCCGAGATCATGAGCTGGCTCGTCCCGCTGATGAACGAGCTCGGGCTGCGCACCTCCTGGGAGGTCATCGAGGGGAACTCTCCCTTCTTCCAGGCCACCAAGAAGATTCACAACGCCCTCCAGGGTTTCGAGGAGGACTTCAACGCCGCCGACGCGGCCGCCTACGAGGAGGTGAACCGGAGCAACGCCGAGGAGCTGCGCGAGAAGCTCTCCGAGGCCGATTTCGTCTTCATCCACGACCCCCAGCCGGCCGCCCTCCTGGGCCTGTGCCCCAAGCGGAAGGGGAAGTGGATCTGGCGCTGCCATATCGACGCGAGCCGCCCCCACCGGCCCGTGTGGAAGTTCCTCGAGCCCCTCGTGCAGGGCTACGACGCCAGCATCTTCTCGATGCCCCAGTTCGCCCGGGTCCTGCCCCACGTCCAGTTCCTCATCGCGCCCAGCATCGACCCGCTGAGCGAGAAGAACTTCGACCTCCCCGATTCGGAGGTGGAGGAGGCGGCGCGCGGCTTCGGGCTCGACCTCGATCGGCCCATCCTGACCCAGGTGTCCCGCTTCGACCGCTTCAAGGACCCCGTCGGGGTGATCAAGGCCTTCAAGCTGGTGAAGCAGACCTACTCCTCCCAGCTCGTCCTGGCCGGCGGCGGGGCCGCCGACGATCCCGAGGGCGCCCAGGTCCTCGAGGAGGTGCGCGAGGCGGCGGGCGACGACCCGGACATCCACATCCTCGACCTTCCGGCCGACGCCCACCGCACGATCAACGCCCTCCAGCGCGCCTCGACCATCATCATCCAGAAATCCACCCGGGAGGGGTTCGGCCTCACCGTCACCGAGGGGATGTGGAAGTCGAGGCCCGTCATCGGGGGCGACGTGGGCGGAATCCGCCTCCAGGTCCACGACTTCCACACCGGCTTCCTCGTGAACTCCCCCGAGGGGGCGGCCATCCGGATTCGCTACCTCCTCCAGTACAAGGGCCGCTGCGCCCGGATGGGGGAGATCGCCCAATCCTTCGTGCGCGACAACTTCCTCCTCACGCGCCACCTCCGCGAATACCTCACCCTCATGCTCAGCCTGACGCACGGCAACTCCAAGAGGGTGATTCCGTTGTGACGCCGGGGGAGGAGCCCGCTTCCGGCGTCTCCTCGCCCCCGCTCTCGGAGTTTTTCGCCCGCCTCGGCGCGGCGCCCGCCTCCCTCCTCATGCTCGACTTCGACGGCACGCTGGCGCCCTTTCACATCGACCCCGCCCGCGCGCGGCCCTATCCCGGCGTCGGCCCCCTCCTGGAGGAGATCGCCCGGGGGGGAGGGACCCGCCTGGCCCTCGTCACCGGGCGGAGCCTGGCCTCCATCCTTCCTCTGGTGGAGTGGTCGCCCCTGCCCGAGATCTGGGCCTCCCACGGGCGGGAGCGGCGCCTTGCGGGGGGGGGAGGAGGAGGGAGAGGAGAGGGAGAAGAAGTTGTCTCCGCCCCCCTCTCCGCGCCCCAGCGGGAGGGCCTGGCCCGGGCCCTCGGGCTCGCCCCCTCCGCCGGCCGGCTGGAGGAGAAGCCCTTCTCTCTCGCCTTCCACGTGCGCGGCCTCGCGGCCGGGGAGGCGCGGCGCGCCCTCGATGAGGCGCGGGCCGCCTGGGAGCCGGTGGCCGGGGCGGCGGGCCTCGAGCTCCTCCCCTTCGACGGGGGGCTCGAGCTGCGGGCGCCGGGCCGCTCGAAGGCGGAGGCCGTCGAAGCCCTCCTGGAGGAGTCGCCGGCGGGCGTGGCCGCCGCCTATCTGGGGGACGACGAAACGGACGAGGACGCCTTCCGCGCCCTCGGGGAAAGGGGCCTGGCCGTTCTCGTGCGGCCCGAGCGGCGCGAGACGGCGGCGAGGGCTTGGCTCCGCCCCCCGGGGGAGCTCCTCGGCTTCCTGGAGCGGTGGAGGGAGGCCCGCCGCCTCAGCGCCTGAGGATGAGGAAGAGGATGGCGGCGAGGAGGATGGTCACCACCGCCCAAAGGATCCTCCCCTCGGAGCGGAGGTAAATAACCCACTCGGCCCTTTCCTCCTCCGAGAGCGTGGACTCCTCCTCCGTTTTCGGCGCCTCCCTCTCTCCTTTCCCATCCCCCTCCCGCCGGCGCTTCTGCTGGGTCTGCGCCGTCCAGTTCAAGAGGGCGAAATAGATGAGCGAGAGGGCGAGCACGGAGAGCCCGGTGAGGCGGGCGGCGGTGTGGCCCCCGAAGGCCCAGCTCCCGAAGGCGACGCCCGCCAGGACGAGCAAGAAAAACGGCGCACAACCGGTGACCATCCTGTCTCCGCGGTGAAGGGGAGGGTGAGCGGCTCCCCCAAGCGTTCCCGTGAATTCGCCTCAGGCCGAGGCGCCGATGCGGTTCTCCTCCCCGCGCCGCAGGCGGGCGATGTTCTCCTTGTGCCGCCATACGATGAGGAGGGCGATGAGGGCCGCCACGCCGATGAGCGCCGGGGGGTGTCCCCCGAGCGCCCCCGCCAGGGGGATGGTGATCGCCCCCAGCATCGAGCCCACCGACACGTAGCGGGTCGCCCCGGCCGCGGCGGCGAAGACGAGGGCGGCCCAGGCGGTGGGGCCCGGCATCAGGAGGGCGAGGACCCCGAGGCCGGTGGCCACGCCCTTTCCCCCCCGGAAGCCCACGAAGGGGGAGAACATGTGGCCCAGGACGGCCGCCAGGCCGGCGAGGGCGGGCGCGGCGAGGGAGCCGGGGGGCGCCCCGGCGAGGCCGGGCAGTGCGCCCGCCGCCGCCGCCCCCTTGAGAATGTCCCCCGCCAGGGTGAGGAGGGCGGGCGCCGCCCCTCCCGTGCGCAGGACGTTCGTCGCCCCCACGTTTCCGCTCCCCTTCTCGCGCGGATCGGGGCGGCCGAAGAGCTTCGACATGATGACGCCGAAGGGGATGGAGCCCAGAAGAGCGCCGATGAGGATGACGGCGGCGAGGGTGGCGATCAAGTCAGCTCCCGAAGGAGAAGGCGGAAATAGTCGATGGCGGAGACGACGGCCACCCCCATGGCCGACCAGATGAGGACGGTCCCCAGCGGGGGGAGGAAGCCCAGGATGAGCAGGATGATGGCCCCCACCTCCAGGCTCATCTTCGTCTTCCCCAGCCGGCTGGCGGCCACCACCCGCCCCCGCTGGAGGGCCACCGCGCGCAGGGCGGTCACGAGGAACTCCCGGCCCAGGATGATGCCCGCCACCCAGGCGTCCACCTCGCCGAGTGAGACGAGGGGAATGAGGGCCGCCGTGATGAGGAGCTTGTCCGCCACCGGGTCGAGGAGCTCCCCCAGAGGGGTGACCTGGGCCCGGCGCCGGGCCAGGTAGCCGTCGAGCCAATCGGTGGAGGCGGCCAGGACGAACAGCCCCCCGGCCACCGCCCGCGCGCGCGGGGAGCCCTCCAGGAGGATGAGGACGAAGATGGGGAGCACGAGGATTCGGGCGATGGTGAGCTGGTTCGAGAAGGTGAGGAGGCGCTTGCGCCCGCCCGAGAGGAGGGCGGGGGCCGGCTCGGAGGCGGCGTCTTTCGATTTCATCCCGATCCCGCCCTACCTCAGGTAGTCCAGCAGCGTCTTGCTGCGCACCCGGGCGCGGAACCGGCGGATGGCCTTTTTCTCGATCTGGCGGATGCGCTCGCGCGAGAGGCCGATCTTCTGCCCGATTTCCTCCAGCGTCATCGGCTCGCCGTCGAAGCCGAAGCGCATCCGGATGATCTCCCGCTCGCGCGGGTCCAGGCCCTGGAGGAGATCCTCGATCTCCTCCTGGAGGGAGTGCTGAAACAGGTTCTCCTCGGCGGAGACGGCGTTCTCCTCCTCGAGCATGTCGAGGTAGCTCGTGTCGTCCCCGTCGGAGATGGGCGCGTCGAGCGAGAGGTAGCCGCGGTAGACGCGCATGACGTTCTCGATGTCCTCGGACTTCATGTCCAGATTCCGGGCGAGCTCCTCCGAGTGCGGCTCCCGGTCGAGGCGCTGGCGCAGCTTCTGGTAGGAGGCCCGGATCTTGTGGATCAGGCTCGCCTGCTTGATCGGCAGGCGCACGGTGCCGGTGTGGTCGGCGATGGCGTGCATGATGCTCTGGCGGATCCACCAGACGGCGTAGGTGATCAGCTTCACGCCGCGGTCGGGGTCGAAGCGGCGGACGGCGTGGATGAGCCCGATGTTCCCCTCGTTGATCAGGTCCTCGAGCGAGAGGCTGAAGCCCTTGTAGCGGTTGGCCACGCTGATCACGTAGCGGAGGTTCGCGCGCACGAGCTGGTTGAAGGCGTCCTCGTCCCCCGTCCTGGATTTGAGGGCGAGCTCGTGCTCCTCCTCCCGGCTCAAGACCGAGTATTTGCGGACATCGGACAAATAGATGGCCAGGGTGTCGTCGCCAAGGGACTTGGTCTCCTTGACGGAGGGCGCGGTCGCCCGGGCGGCGGAGGAGGAGTCGGCGGCGGAGGCCTTCGCCGCGGCCCGGGATGTGCGCTTCGCCACCGCCGGCTTCTTCGCCGGGGCGGCCTTGCGGCCCTTGGCCTTGGCCTTGGCCTTGGCTTTGGGCCGCGGCCGCGCCGCCTTCTTCTTGGATTCGTTCTTGGCGAGCATTACGCGGGCCTCATCGCCGCGCCGGTTTCTTCGAAAAGAAGGGGATTCGGAATCCGGAGGAGGATTCACCCGAGTTCCGGCCCGTGAGGACGAGGAGGCGCTCGTAGGCCTCCTTGGCGAAGGTGCTGTCGGGGTGGTCGGTGACCAGATTCCGGTAGGCGACGCCGGCCTTCTCCAGGCTCTCCTCGGTGCGGTAGCCCTCGCCGAGGTAGTACATGGCCTCGGCCCGCAGGTCGGGGATGTCGTGGTACTCCTTCACGAATTCGCGCAGCCGGGGGATGGCCGAGACGGGGAAGCCCTGCTTCAAGTAAAAACGCGCGATGAAAAGCTCGTGGGCGGCGATGAGCCTTCGAAGATGCCTGGATTTTTTCTTCCCGTCGACCGCGTAGTCTGACTTCGGGAAGCGCTTGAGCAGGATGTTGAAGCTCTTGAGGGACTCGCGGGCGCTCTCCTGGTCGCGGTCGAAATCGAGGATCTGGTTGAAGTCCGACATGCCGAGATAATAGTAGGCTCGGGGCGTCTTCCGGCTGATGGGATAGAGCTGGACGAACTCGGAGTACTGGACCTTGGCCGCGATGTACTCCTGGGCCTTGAAGTAGGAGTCCCCCAGGTTGAGGAGGGCGTCGCGCCGGTGCTTGCTGTCGGGATAGAGGCGCAGGATGCGCTTGAACGCCTCGCGCGCTCTCTCGAAGCGCTCGGCCTTGAGGTCCTCCTGGCCCAGGACCAGGAGCTCGCCCGCCGATGCATTTTCCTTGGGGCGGGAGACGCAGCCTGCGAGAAGGGAGCCGCCCGCCGCCGCCAGGGCGAGGAGGAGGCACAGGGATGAAAAGGACCGGCAGCGCATGTCGAAGAGCGGAGCCTCCGTGATCGGCCGCGGGATGATGCGGAAAAGGATCTGCCGAGGTGGCCTTTCAGTTTCCCCATGGAAATCTTAGGGGGGGGCGCAGGGGGTGTCAACAATCCCTCATGGAGAAAGCGCGCCTCCCGGCGGGGGAAGGCGAGAGGAGGGGAAAAAGGGCCTGCGGGGCTCCAGGCGCGGGGGGGGAAGAGGGGGATCAGCGCCGGACGCGGATCCGGTCGCCGGGGAAGATGACCGCCGATTTGGTGAGGCGGTTCATCCTGAGGATGTCCTGCATGGAGATGCCGTAGCGGCGCGAGATCGTCCAGATATTCTCGCCCGAGCCCACGACGTGGTGGACGGGCTGGCGCGCTTTCGCCGCCGCTTCCCCGCTCCCCGCTCTCCCCGCCCCGGCGGGGGCGGCGGCCGCGGCCGTCCTCTTCGCCGGACCGGGGGCGGAGAGGAGAATCTGGGTCCCGATCCGGAGGTGGCGCGGGTCGAGGTGAGCGTTCAGCTCGAGGAGCGACGGGAGGCGGATGCGTAAGCGGGCGGCGATGGAGCCGAAGGTGTCGCCGGGCCGGATCCGGTAGCGGCCGCTGACGAGGTAGAGCTCCTTGGGGGCCTTGGCGAGCCGCGCCAGGAATCCCTTGCGCTTCCCCGGCGGGAGGAGAAACTGGTAGCCCGGCTTCGGGGGGGTGACGCTCCACCGCAGCTCGGCGTTCAGCTCGGAGAGCTCCTCCACGGGGACCTCGGCCAGGCGCGCGATGGTCCGGATGCTCATCCCCCGCGGCAGCGAAACCGTCTCGTAGCGCAGGGGAGGGGCGAGGTCGAGGCCGGCGAAGCCGAACACCTCGGGATGCTTGGCGATGATCAGGCCGGCCAGGAATTTGGCCACGTAGTTGCGGGTCTCGCGCGAGATGAGGCGCGTGCGGGCGATCGCCCAGAAGGATTTCCGCCCCGTCCGGCGGATGGCGCTCCGTATCCGTCGCTCGCCGGCGTTGTAGCCGGCCAGGGCGAGGTGCCAGTCCCCGAATTCGCGGTAGAGGAGGGTGAGGTAGGCCGCCGCCGTGCGCGTCGCCTTCATGGGGTTGCGCCGCTCGTCCAGGTAGTGGTTGACCTTGAGGCCCAGGCGCCGCGCCGTGGCCGGCATGAACTGCCAGGGCCCGACGGCCCCGGCCCGCGAGCGGGCCCGGAGGCTGAAGCCGCTCTCGATGAGGGCCAGGTAGGCGAGGTCCTGGGGGAGGTTCTCCTCCTTCAGAATCCGGCGGAAGAGCCCGATGTATTTTCCGCCCCGGCGGATCCATTCGGCAAACCACGTCCGCCCCGGGCCGGTGAAGAAATCGATCCAGCGGTCGACCGCCTCGTTGCGGACGATGGGGATGTCGAACTCGAAGCCGCGTGGCGGCTCCCCCAGGCGCGACGGCGAGGCGCTCTTTTCGAGCCTCCCCTCGCCCTCCTCGGGGAGGGGCAGGGGAAGGGTGATGTCGCGGGGGGAGGAGGTGGAGGAGGGGGCGCCGGCCGGCTTCTCCGCCTCCCGGGCCGCCGGAAGCGTGCGCTTCGCCGGGGCGGTTTCTTCCGCTCCCTTTCCGGGGGCCTTCGCTTGAAGGACTTCGGGAGCAGGGGCGGCCGGCCCGGCCTTTAGGGCAGGGGCGCCGGGCTTTCCGGCCTGGAACGGCTCACCGGCTGCGCATCCTGCGGCGGCGGCGGCCAGACACAAAAAAAACACCCACCTCGCGGGCGACATATCTCCCCACCGATTCGGCCGGTCAGCCAATCGTTCTCGAGAGAAGGGCGGAATTTCCGCTTCGTTTCAACGATGATGATATCAGTCCGCCCGGAGGGGGTCAATTCGGCCCTTCCCCCCCCGGCCCTTCACCTTCGGCCCCTCACCCTGGGCCCCAAGCACGCTCCCCGGCCCCTCGATCCCGCACCCGCATGCCCCGATTCCGCTCCCCCGCCTGCGGGGGCGGGTCCGGTCAGGCCCGGTGCTCGCTCGTGCGCAACTCGCGGAAGAGGGGGAGCTGAAGGTCCACGTGCTCGACCGGAATCGGGTACTCGCCCGTGAAGCAGGCGTTGCAGAACTCGGCCTCAAGGGGCGCGACGCAGCTCCGCATCCCCTCCAGGGAGAGGTAGGCCAGCGAGTCGGCGGTGGTGAACCGGCGCGTCTCCTCCGCCGTCTTCGAGAAGGCGATCAGCTCCTTGTGGGTCGGCATGTCGATTCCGAAGAAGCAGGGGTGGGTGATCGGGGGCGAGCTGATCCGCAGGTGGACCTCGCGGGCGCCGGCGCGGCGGAGCATCTCGACGATCTTGCGGCTCGTGGTGCCCCGCACGAGCGAATCGTCCACGACGACGACGCGCTTGCCCTCGAGGTAATCCTTCAGGGGGTTGAGCTTCACCTTCACCCCGAAGTGGCGGATCGACTGCTGGGGCTCGATGAAGGTTCGGCCCACGTAGTGGTTGCGGATGAGGCCCCACTCGAGGGGGAGGCCCGAGCCGGCCGAGTAGCCCACCGCCGCCGCCAGTCCGGAGTCGGGCACCGGAATCACGATGTCGGCCTCGACCCCGCTCTCCTGGGCGAGGCGCACGCCCAGCTTGCGGCGGACGGTGTAGACGTTCTCGCCGAAGATGAGGCTGTCGGGGCGGGCGAAGTAGACGAATTCGAAGATGCACTTGGCCGGCGCGGTCGGGGGGAAGGGCCGCAGGCTGCGCACCCCGGCGCGGTCGATGACGAGCATCTCCCCCGGCTCGACCTCGCGCACGAAGGTGGCCTCGATGAGGTCGAGGGCGCACGTCTCGCTCGCGAGGACCCAGACGGGGCGGCCGTTGTTCCCCTCCATCCGGCCGAGGACGAGGGGGCGGAAGCCCTTCGAATCGCGCACCCCGATGAGGGTGTCGCTCGTCATCATGGTGAGGGTGAAGGCCCCTTCGAGGCGGCGCAGGGCGTCCACGATGGCGGCTTCGGCCTCGGTCTCCTGGGAGCGGGCGATGAGGTGGAGGATCACCTCGCTGTCGCTGGTGCTCCGGAAGATCGAGCCGCTCGCCTCGAGCTTCTGCCGCAGGAGGGGGGCGTTGACGAGGTTCCCGTTGTGGCCCAGGGCGATGATCCCCCGGGAGTGGTCGACGAGGAAGGGCTGGGCGTTGGCGATGGAGGATTGCCCGGCCGTCGAATAGCGGTTGTGGCCGATGGCGATGTGGCCCGGGAGCTTCGAGAGGCGCTCCTCGTGGAAGATGTCGGCCACCAGGCCCATCCCCACCTCGGCGTGGACGTGCGCCCCGTCGGAGGCGACGATCCCCGTGCTCTCCTGCCCGCGGTGCTGGAGGGAGTAGAGGCCCAGGTAGGTCATGTTCGCCGCCTCGGGATGCCCGTATATCCCGAAAACGGCGCACTCCTCGTGGAAATGGTCCCCGTCGGCTGGCATCAAAGAATCTCCTCCAAGGCGCCTGACCAGGCGGCCAGGACCTCCTCCAGGCTCAGGTTCACGAGCGGCGCGCCGTCGGCCTCCCCGATGAGGAGGCGGCCCTCCTCCACCCGTCCGATTTGGGCGAAGTCCACGCCCCTTTCCGCGGCCGCCGCCCGGAGGGGGCCCGCCGCCTCGGGCGGCGCCGAGACGAGAATCCGCGAGGCCGCCTCCCCGAAGAGCCGCCCCTCGGGATGGCCCTCCCCCTCGGGGAGCCGGACCTCGGCCCCCAGGGCGCCGTCCGGCGAGGCGAGGCAGCACTCGGCCAGGGCGAGGCCGAGTCCCCCCTCGGCGAGATCGTGCGCCGAGCGCAGGAGCCCGCGCCCGATCGCCTCGCGGCACACCGCCTGAACGGCCGCCTCCCCCTCCAGGGAGATCGGGGGCGGGGCGCCGCCCTCCCGCCCGGTGAGGACCCAAACGTACTCGTGGGCGCCCCCCTTGGGCAAGGCCGCCTCCCCCTCGGGATGGAGGAGGGCGATGACGTCGCCGATTCGCCCGAATCCCGGGGCGGCGCGGCGCCGGGCGTCCTCGAGCAGCCCCACCATCCCGACGATCGGGGTGGGGTGGATGTCCACCCCATGGGTCTCATTATAGAAGCTCACGTTCCCGCTTACGACCGGCGCCCCGAGGGCCCGGCTGGCCTCGGCCATTCCCTCGACGGCGGCGGCGAATTGGGCCATCACGGCCGGCCGCTCGGGGTTCCCGAAGTTGAGGCAATTCGTCATGGCGAGGGGCTGGGCGCCCACGCAGCTCAGGTTCCGCGCCGCCTCGGCGACGGCGAGCACCCCCCCCCGGCGCGCGTCGAGGGCGCAGTAGCGGGCGTTGCCGTCGGTCGTGAGGGCCATGGCCATCGGGGTCCCCTTCACCCGGATGACGGCCGCGTCCCCGCCCGGGCCGGCGAGGGTGTTCGTGCGCACCATGTAGTCGTACTGGCGCCAGATGGGCTTCTTGTCCCCCTGGTTCGGGTGGGAGAGGAGGGCGAGGAGGCCGGGCGAGAGGTCGTCCTCCTCGGGCAGGGTCTCGAGGGGATCGGTGACGGGGAGGAGGCGCGCCTCCTCGCGGGGCCGGTCGTAGAGGAGGCCCTCCTCGGTGAGCGCCTTGACGGGAAGGTCGGCCACCGATTGGCCCTGCCACTCGATCCGAAGCCGCCCGTCGGCGGTCACCTCGCCCACCACGGCGGTGGGCAGCTCCCAGCGCTCGAACACCTCCTTCACCTCGCCCTCGCGGCCGCGCTCGGCCACCAGGAGCATCCGCTCCTGGCTCTCCGAGAGGAGCATTTCGTAGGGGGTCATCCCCTCCTCGCGGCAGGGCACCTGGTCGAGGCGAAGGAGGACGCCCATGCCCGCGCGCCCGGCCATCTCGGCCGAGGAGGAGGTGAGCCCGGCGGCGCCCATGTCCTGGATGCCGACGACGGCGCCCCGCTTCATGAGGTCGAGACAGGCCTCGAGGAGAAGCTTCTCCTTGAAGGGGTCCCCGACCTGGACGGTGGGGCGCTTCTCCCCGGTGCGCTCGTCGAAGCCGGCCGAGGCCATCGAGGCGCCGTGGATGCCGTCCCGCCCGGTGGCCGCCCCGACGTAGACCACCGGGTTGCCCTCGCCCGCCGCCTTGCCGCGGAAGATGCGGTCGGCCCGCAGCGTGCCGGCGCACATCACGTTCACCAGAATGTTGCCGTTGTAGCAGGGGTGGAAGCGGGTCTCCCCGCCCACCGTGGGGACGCCGATGCAGTTCCCGTAGCCGGCGATGCCCGAAACCACCCCCCCCAGGAGGTAGGGCGTGCGCTCGTGGCCGGGCTCCCCGAAGTGCAGGCTGTCGAGCAGGGCGAGGGGGCGCGCCCCCATGGTGAAGATGTCGCGCAGGATGCCGCCCACCCCGGTGGCCGCCCCCTGGTAGGGCTCGATGAAGGAGGGGTGGTTGTGGCTCTCCATCTTGAAGGCGACGGCCACGCCCTCGCCCAGCTCGACGACGCCGGCGTTCTCGCCCGGCCCCTGGAGGACGCGGGGGCCCTCGGTGGGGAGCTTGCGCAGGTGGATGCGGCTGCTCTTGTAGGAGCAGTGCTCGTTCCACATGGCCGAGAAGACGCCCAGCTCGGTGAGGTTGGGCGTGCGGCCCAGGAGGGCGGCGATGCGCTCCCACTCCTCCTCGCTCAGGCCGTGCTCGAGCGCGAGGTCTAAGGTGGCGTCGGGGTTCTCCACCGCCAGGCTCATGAGGCGGCCGCCGCGAGGGCGGAGGCGAAGAGGCGGAGGCCGTCCGCGCCGCCCAGCGCCTCCTCGGAGGCGCGCTCGGGATGGGGCATCAGGCCCACGACGTTTCCCTCGCGGCTGCACACGCCGGCGATGTGGTCGAGGGAGCCGTTCGGGTTCGCCTCCCCGGAGAGCCCGCCCGCGGCGTTGCAGTAGCGGAAGACGATCTGCTGGTTCGCCTTGAGCTCGGCCAGGGTCCCAGGATCGCAGAAGTAGTTCCCCTCCCCGTGGGCGATGGGCATCCGCAGCCGCTCGCCGAGCGCGATGCCTCCCGTGAAGGCGGTGCGCGTGGTCTCGCAGCGCACCCACACGTCCTCGCACACGAAGCGCAGGGAGCCGTTCCCCCGCAGGGCGCCCGGCAGCAGGCCCGCCTCGGTCAGGATCTGGAAGCCGTTGCAGATGCCGATGACGGGGCGGCCCGCGGCGGCGTGGGAGACGACGGCCTTCATGGCGGGCGAGTAGCGGGCGATGGCCCCCGCCCGGAGGTAGTCCCCGTAGCTGAAGCCGCCGGGGAGGATGACCGCCTCGGCGCCGCCGAGGTCGGCCTCGCGGTGCCAGACGAAGTGGGCCTCGGCGCCCAGGACGTGCTTCACCGCGTGGAAGCAGTCGTGGTCGCAGTTCGAACCCGGAAAGACGATGACGGCGAAGCGCATCAGTTCGCGCCCGCGGGCGGGGCGGGGCGCTCCTCTTCTTCGGGAAACTCGATCCGGAAGTCCTCGATGACCGGGTTGGAGAGGAGCTCCCGGCACATTCTCTCCACCTCGGCCCGCAGGTCCTCCCGGGGGCCGTCGGCGAGGTCGAGCTCGATGTATTTCCCCACCCGGGCCGCCTGCACCCCCTCAAAGCCCAGCGAGGCGAGGGCGCCCCGGACGGTCTCCCCCTGGGGGTCGAGGACGCCCTTCTTGTAGGTCACGTACACGGCGGCCTTCGCCATCTTCTCCTCACGCGAGGGGGGGAGTGGGCGGAGTGGGCGAATGGGGGCGGATGGGGGCGGATGGGGCGGAGAGGGCTCAGCCGGCGACGAGGCGGTCCACCTCGGCGTAGGCTTCCTCGACGCCTCCCAGATCCCGGCGGAAGCGGTCCTTGTCGAGCTTGCGGCCCGTCTCCTTCTCCCAGAGGCGGCAGCCGTCGGGCGTGATCTCGTCCCCCAGGAGGAGGGCGCCGCCCTCGGCCGCGCAGCGCCCGAACTCGACCTTGAAGTCGACGAGGTCGATGTTCCGCCCCCCGAAGAATTTGATGAGAATCTCGTTGATCCGCAGGGCGCCCTCGCGCATCCGGCCGAGCTCCTCGCGGTTGGCGAGGCCGAAGGCGCTGACCGTGTCGGCGCTGATGAGCGGATCGTCCAGGGCGTCGTCCTTGAGATGGAGGTCGATGATGGGGTGGGGGAGGCGCTTGCCCTCCTCGATCCCCATGCGCCGCGCCAGGTTTCCGGCCACGATGTTCCGCACCACCACCTCGACCGGAACGATCTCGAGCCGCTTGACGAGCATCTCGCGCTCGGAGAGATGCTTGACGAAATGGTTCGGCACCCCTTCCTCGGCCAGGCGCTCGAAGAGCCGGGAGGAGATCCGGTTGTTGAAGATCCCTTTCGACTCGATCGTCCCGCGCTTCTTCGCGTTGAAGGCGGTGGCGTCGTCTTTGAAGTGCTGGATCAGGAGGGCCGGGTCGTCCGTCTCGTAGAGGATCTTGGCCTTGCCCTCGTAGATTTTTTCCCGCCGCTCCATTCTCGCCTCTTCCCCTCTCGGCTCAGGCCCGGGGCCTCCCACCACGGCCCGGGGCCCCCCACGGCTCCCCCGGCCCGCGGGCGGGGGAGATGAATCCTACCACAGAGCGCCGCCCGGGGCTCACCCCGGCGCTTCCCCGAAAACCCTTGAAAAGATTGCGCCTACGTTCTTGAACTGCGCCTCCGGATCGAAGCAGCGCGCGAGCGCCTCCTCCCCCAGGACGCCCCCCACCTGGGGGTCGGCCGCCAGGCGCGCCTGAAAATCCCCGCCTTCGGACCACACCTCCATCGCCGGCCCCTGGACGCGCGCGTAGGCCTCCTCCCGCGTGAGCCCGGCGCGCACCAGGGCGAGCAAGACGTGCTCGCTGGCGAGGAGCCCGCGCGAGCGCTCGAGGTTCTCCTTCATCCGCTCGGGATAGATCACCCACTTGTCCATGAGGCCCTCGAGCTTGTCGAGCATGTAGTCGATCAGGATCGTGCTGTCGGGCAGGATGACGCGCTCCACCGAGGAGTGGCTGATGTCGCGCTCGTGCCAGAGGGGGACGTTCTGGAGGGCGGCCGAGGCGTTGGCCTGCACCAGGCGCGCGAGGCCGCAGAGCTGCTCGGAGACGACGGGGTTGCGCTTGTGGGGCATGGCCGAGCTTCCCTTCTGCCCCTCGCTGAAGAACTCCTCGGCCTCGCCCACCTCGGTCCGCTGGAGGTGGCGCACCTCGGTCGCCACGTTGGCGACGCCGGCCGAGACGAGGGCGAGGGCCATGAGGTACTCGGCGTGGCGGTCGCGCTGGATGATCTGGCTGCTCACCCGGGCCGCCTCCAGCCCCAGGCGGCGGCAGACCTCCTCCTCCACCTCGGGCGGGACGTGGGGGCAGGCGCCCACGGCGCCGGAGAGCTGGCCCACGCGGACGGCCTCGCGGGCCCGGCGCACGCGCTCCTCCCCCCGGCCGAACTCCTCGTGCCAGAGGGCGATCTTCAGCCCCAGCGTGGTGGGCTCGGCGTGCATGCCGTGGGTGCGGCCCGCCAGGACGGTGCGGCGGTGCTCGAGGGCGCGGCGGCGCAGGGTGGCCCGCAGGCGGGCGAGATCGTCGAGGATGAGGTCGGCCGCGGCGACGAGCTGGAGGGCGAGCCCGGTGTCGAGGACGTCGCTGCTCGTCAGGCCCAGGTGGATGAACCGGGAGGCGGGGCCCACGTTCTCGGCGACGTTCGTCAGAAAGGCGATGACGTCGTGCTTCGTCGTGCGCTCGATCTCCCGAATTCGCGCGGGGTCGAAGGCGGCTTTCGCCTTGATCTCCTCCATCGCCTCGGGGGGAATCTCCCCGCGCTCGGCGAGGACCTCGCACAGGGCGATCTCGACCTCGAGCATGCGCTGGAGCTTCTCGCGCTCCTCCCAGATGCGGCCCATCTCGGGGCGGGTGTAGCGGGGGATCACGGGAGGGCCTCCTCGGCGCCGCCCCGCCCGCCGGCGTCGCCGCGCCCGCCGGGGCCGAGGATGGGCGTCGGCTCGTGCTGGGAGGCGAGGCGGAGCGCGGGGGAGGCGCTCTTGTCCCACAGGCCGTTGCGGCCGGCGAGGCCGGCCCGGGCCCGCTCGAGGATGAGATCCCCCTTGTTGTTCTCCTCGCTGATGTGGGCGCAGACCACCCACTCGAGATCGGCGGAGGCCACCTCGCCCAAGAGGCCGGCGGCGTCGACGTTGTTCAGGTGCCCCAGCTTGCCGCGGATGCGCTGCTTCACGTGCCAGGGATAGGGGCCGGACAGCAGAAGGTCGAGCTCGTGGTTGAATTCGAGGACCAGGCCCTGAAGGCCCTGGAGGCGCTCGCGCGCGAGCTGGGTGGGGTATCCCATGTCGGTGGCCAGGCCCACGCGGTAGCCGCCCTCGCTCTCGAGGATGAGGCCGAAGGGGTCGGCCGCATCGTGCGGGGTGCTGAAGGGGGTGAGGCGGACGCCCGCCATCTCGAAGGGGACGCCCACCTCGATCTCGCGCCAGCGGGGGAGGGCGCCCAGGGCTTCGGCCCCCGCCTTTCGGGTCGCGCGGTTGGACCACACCGGGAGGTCCCAGCGGCGGGACAGGACGCCCACCCCGCGGGTGTGGTCCACGTGCTCGTGGGTGAGGACGATGCCGAGGAGGTCGGCGGGCGAGACGCCGTAGGCGGCCAGGCGGCGGCCGATCTCGCGCCCGCTCAGGCCCGCGTCCACCAGGAAGGCGGCGCCGTTCGCGCGCACCAAGGCGGCGTTTCCCTTGCTGCCGCTGGCGAGGATTCCGATCTCCACCGAAGGGGCTCCGTCTCTTCGGATTCGGCTTCCGGGCGGGAAGGTTCTCCGTCGATGCGGCCGGGGTCGGGCGGGATCAGCCCGGCGAGACGAGCTCGCCCGCGAGGCGCTCCCAGTAGCGCCGCGCCCCCTCCTCCACCGAGAGGAAGGCCGATGTGTAGCCCGCCCGGCGGAGTTTGTCCATCTTCGCCTGGGTGAAGTACTGGTAGCGCTCGCGGATCCCGGGCGGGGTGTCGATGTAGGCCACCTTGGGCTCGCGCCCCAGGGCCGAGAAGGAGGCGCGGGCGAGGTCGAGAAAGGTGCGCGCCCGGCCCGTGCCCAGGTTGTAGATGCCGCTGGGGACTCCCACGCGCCAGGCGTGGAGGAGAACGTCCACCACATCGTCCACGAAGACGAAATCCCGCTTCTGATGTCCGTCCGCGATTCCCTCGCGGTGGGAGCGGAAGAGGCGGACCTCGCCCCCCTCCTGAATTTGGCGGAAGGCCTGGTGGAGGACGCTCGCCATCTTGCCCTTGTGGGCCTCGCCGAAGCCGTAGACGTTGAAGAACCGGAATCCCGACCACCGGGGCGGGGGCCGGCGCCCTCCCTCGCCCAGGGCCCAAACGTCGAAGCGGTGCTTGGACCACCCGTAGGGGTTGAGGGGGGCGAGACCGCCGGGCGGCTCTTCGTCGTCATAGCCCTTTTCCCCGCCTCCGTAAACCGCCGCGCTGCTCGCGTAGAGGAAGGGGACCTCGCGCGCGGCCGCCCACTCCCAGAGGCGGCGGGTGTAGGCGGTGTTCGTGCGCTCCAGATAGGCTTCGTCGAACTCCGTCGTGTCGGTGCAGGCGCCCATGTGGAGCACCCCGGCCACCGCCGAGGGGGGCCGGGCGTCGAGCCAGGCGGGAAGGTCCTCCCGATCCACCACCTCGGCGGGCGGGGCGGCCCGGTAGAGGGAGGCGATCTCCGGGCGGGCCGAGAAGTGCCCCTTCGCGTCGGCCGCGACCACCCGCTCGCCCTCGACGATGAGGCGGACGGCCAGGCGCGCGCCGATGAAGCCGGCCGCGCCGGTGACGACGAGGGAGTCTCCCGCGTCCGCCGGGGGCGGGCTCATGCGTCCTCCCCGGCGGGCGTGTAGCGTTCCAGGATGGTTTCCACGATGTTGGTCGTCGAGAAGCCCTCCACGAAGGGGAGGACTTCGACCCGGCCGCCGTAGGCCTCCACCTCGGCCCGCCCGACCACCTGGTCGGGGGTGTAGTCCCCCCCCTTGACGAGGATGTCGGGGCGGATGGCCTCGATCAGCCGGTTCGGGGTGTCCTCGGAGAAGAAGACGACGAGGTCGACGCAGGACAGGGCGGCGAGCAGCTCGGCCCGCTGGGGGCCCGCGATGAGGGGGCGCCCCTCGCCCTTGAGGCGGCGGACCGAGGCGTCGTCGTTGAGGCCGACGACGAGGAAGTCCCCGAGCCGGCGGGCCTGCTGGAGGTACTGGATGTGGCCCACGTGGAGGAGGTCGAAGCAGCCGTTCGTGAAGACGACCTTTCGGCCCTTGGCGCGCTCGAGGGGGAAGCGCGAGGCGAGGTCGGCCGCGGAGGCGATCTTCCCGCTTGCGGCCCTGCGGCGGCCCTCCCAGGCGTCCTCCAGCTCGGCCCGGCTCACCGTCGCCGTCCCCACCTTGCCCACGACGGCGCCGGCCCCGAGGTTGGCCAGCCGGGCGGCCTCGGCGGGCTTGGCCCCTCCGATGAGGCCGAGGGCGAAGATGGCGGCGGCCGTGTCGCCCGCGCCCGTCACGTCGAAGACCTCGAGCGCGCGGGCGGGCTCGTGGTGGATCCGCCCCTCGGGCCCGAACAGCGTCATCCCGCCCGCCCCGCGGGTGAGGAGGATGAACCCGGGCGCCGTTTCCTCGAATATCCGCCCGGCGGCGCGGTCGATTTCCGCCTCGCTCGCGACCGGCATCCCGGAGGCGAGGGCCGCCTCGGCCAGGTTCGGCGTGAGCGCCCTGGCGCCCCGGTATTTCCGGTAATCCCCTCCCTTGGGATCGACCACCACCGGGAGGCCGCGCTCCCCGGCGGCGGCGAAGAGCGCCTCCATGAAGGGGGCCGAGAGGACGCCCTTGAGGTAGTCCGAGCAGAGGACGCCGTCCACCCCATCGAGGGCCTCGGGCAGGGCGGCGATGAGGCCCTCCCCGGCCGCGGCGGAGAGGGCGCCGTCGGCTTCTTTGTCCACGCGCAGGACCTGCTGGTTGCGGGCGATGAGGCGGGTCTTGCAGGTGGTCGCGCGCTCCGGGCTGCGCCGGAGGAAGCGGGCGCCGATGCCCGCCTCCCGGGCCAGCTCCTCGAGGCGCGCGCCCTCCTCGTCCTCGCCCGCCACCCCGAGGAGGCGGACCTCGGCGCCGAGCGAGGCGAGGTTGTTCGCCACGTTGGCCGCCCCGCCCAGCGCCTCGTTCTCCTCGCGCCAGCGGAGCACCTGGACCGGCGCCTCGGGCGAGATGCGATCGACCTCGCCCCAGACGTAGCGATCGAGGATGAGATCGCCTGCGACGAGGAGGCGGGACCGCTTCCCGCCGAAGAGCCTAGAGAGGGGAGAGGGGGAGGAGGGGGGGGAGGGGGGTGTGCTCACGCGCGCTCCCCCTCGGCGAAGGCGGCCTCCACGCAGTGGCAGATGTAGTGGATGGCCGCGCCGTGGGCCTCCTGGATGAAGTCGGTCTCGGAGGAGGGGACGAGGACGGCCAGATCGGCCGCCTCGGCGGCCTCCCCGCCATCGCCGCCCGAGAGGAGGGCCGCCGTCAGGCCCATCTCGCGGGCCTGCCGAAGGGCGGCGACGACGTTGGGCGAGCGCCCGCTCGTCGTCAGCCCCAGCGCCATGTCGCCGGGGCGGCCGTGGGCCTCGATCTGGCGCGCGAAGATCTCCTCGTAGCCGTAGTCGTTCGCGATGCCGGTGAGGGCGCTGGCCTCGGCCGGGAGGGCCATGGCCGGCAGGGGGCGGCGGTCGCGCAGGAAGCGCCCGGTCATCTCGCCCGAGAGATGCTGGGCCTGGGCGGCGCTCCCCCCGTTGCCGAAGGCGAGGATCTTCGCGCCCGCCTGGAGGCAGGCGACGGCGGCGCGGGCGAGGGCGTCGAGCTGGCCGGGCAGGCCGCTCCCCGTGAGGGTCTCCCACCTTCGGGCGCGGTCCGCCAGGAATTCTCGTGCGGAAAGTTCCACCGAGCACCTCACCGCGCGGCCAACCGGGCGAAATCGACAAAGGACGGGGGGATGGGCGGATTCGCAACGGGGCCAATCTAGCCGATCTGCCCCGCCCGTTTCAAGGAGGCCATCCCTCCTCCTCGAAGCTGAAGTAGGCTCCCTTCCCCACCACGACATGGTCGAGGAGGGGGATTCCCAGAAGCGCGCCCGACTCGCGCAGCCGGGCCGTGAGGGCGCGATCCTCGGGGCTGGGGGCGGGGTCGCCGCTCGGGTGGTTGTGGGCGCAGACGACGGCCGCCGCGCGCTCGCGCACGGCCGCGTTGAAGACCTCGCGCGGGTCGACGGCGGCGCCCGAGAGGGTGCCCTGCGAGACGGTGATCTCGCGCAGGAGGCGGTGCTTCGTGTCCAGGAGCAGGACGCGGAACTCCTCGCGGGGAAGGTCCGCCATGGCCGGCGAGAGGAAGCCGTAGATGTCGCTCCCGCCGTGAAAGGCGGGCCGGGACGGCCCCTCCTCGCGGCCGAGGCGGCGGGCCATCTCGAGGGCGGCCTTGACCTGGGCGGCCTTGGCCGGGCCCATCCCCTTGAGGTCGCAAATCTCGGGGATCGAGGCGGACTCCAGCCCCGAGAGGGTTTCGAACCGATCGAGGAGGGCGAGGGCGAGGTCCAGGGCCGAGAGGCCCTGATCGCCCGTGCGCAGGAGGATGGCCAGGAGCTGGGCGTCGCTCAGGACCTCGGCGCCCCGCTCCACCAGCCGCTCGCGGGGCCTCTCCGCGACCGGCCAGTGCTTGATGGAGCGCCCCTTATTCATGGCCCTTCGGCTTCGCCCGAGGCGATTCGGCCGCGGAAGTCCTCGAGGGTGGCCGCGATCCCCTCCTCGAAGGAGACCTTGGGCTCCCAACCGAGGAGGCGCCGGGCGCGGCCGATGTCGGGCCGGCGCACCCTCGGGTCGTCCACCGGGAGGGGGAGGCGCTCGAGGGGGGCGCTGCTCCCGGCGAGCTCCCGGATGCGCTCGGCCAGCTCGAGGATGGACATCTCGACCGGGTTGCCCAGGTTGACGGGCTCGCGAACCTCGCTGTCCATCAGGAGGAGGAGCCCCTCGACGAGATCGGAGATGTAGCAAAAGCTGCGCGTCTGGGAGCCGTCGCCGAAGACGGTCAGGGGCTCGCCGCGGAGGGCCTGGCAGAGAAAGGCCGGGATGGCGCGCCCGTCGGCGAGGCGCATGCGCGGCCCGTAGGTGTTGAAAATCCGGGCGATGTGGGTCTCCAACCCGTGGGCGCGGTGGTAGGCCATGGTGATCGCCTCGGCGAAGCGCTTGGCCTCGTCGTAGACCCCGCGCGGGCCGATCGGGTTGACGCTCCCCCAGTACTCCTCGGGCTGGGGATGGACCTCCGGATCGCCGTAGACCTCCGAGGTGGAGGCGAGGAGGAAGCGGGCCCGCTTGAAGAGGGCGAGGCCCAGCGCGTTGTGGGTCCCCAGGGCGCCGACCTTGAGGGTCTGTATCGGGTACTTGAGGTAGTCCCGCGGGCTGGCGGGGCTGGCCAGGTGGAAGATGGCGTCGACGGGGCCCTCAACCGCGATGGGCCCGCTGATGTCGTGGGAGATGTGGGTGAACCGGCCCCCGCCCTTTTCGGAGAGCGCCTCGAGGTGGGCCCGGTTGCCTGTGATGAGGTTGTCGACGCAGACGACCTCCTCGCCTCGCCCGAGAAGCGCGCCGCACAGGTGGTAGCCGATGAAGCCCATCCCTCCCGTGACAAGGACGCGCACCTCACCCTCCCCGCGGGGCCGCCGGCGGGCGGCCGATGCTGTGATACTCGAGGCCGGCGGCGGCGACCTTTTCGCGGTCGTAGATGTTCCGCCCGTCGAAGAGGATGGGCTGGCGCAGGGCGCGGCGCAGGCGGCCGAGGTTGAGCTGGATGAACTCCCTCCAGTCGGTCACGATGACGGCCGCGTCGGCCCCCTCGGCGGCCTCGTAGGCGCTCTTGCAGTAGGTGACGCCCTCTTCGCCGATGATCGCGCGCGCGTTCTCGAGCGCGACGGGGTCGTAGGCGCGCAGGCGGGCGCCCGCCTCGCGCAGGCGGCGGCACAGCTCGATGCTCTTCGCCTCGCGCATGTCGTCGGTCTCGGGCTTGAAGGCGAGGCCGAGGATGGCGAGGGTCTTCCCCGCCAGGGGCGCCTCTCCCTCTCCTCCCTCTCCGCCGAGGCGCTCGACGATGCGGCCGGCCAGGCGGGAGACCCGCCCCGCGTTCTCGCCGATGACCTCGCGCAGGAGGCCGAAGGGGGCGCCCATCGTGTTCGAGATGTGGAGGAGGGACTCCACGTCCTTGGGGAAGCAGGAGCCCCCGTAGCCCAGGCCCGCCTCGAGGAATGCGGGCCCGATGCGCGCGTCGGCGCCGATCGCCCGCGCGACGTCCTTCACGTCGGCGCCCGCCTCCTCGCACAGGTCGGCGATGGCGTTGATGAAGCTGATCTTGGCGGCGAGGAAGGCGTTCGAGGCGTACTTGATGATCTCGGCGCTGGGGATGTCGGTGATGAGGATGGGCCGATCGAGAGGGCGGTAGAGCTCGCTCAGCTGGGCGCCCGCCTCGGGCGAGGAGGTTCCGATGACGATCCGGTCGGGCTGGAGGGTGTCGCGGATGGCCTGGCCCTCGCGGAGGAATTCGGGGTTGCTCACCACGTCGAAGGACTGGCCGCTCTGGCAGACGCCCTCGATGATGCGGCGGACCAGGTCGCCCGTTCCGACCGGGACGGTGCTTTTGGTGACGACGATCTTGTGCCCGTCGAGCGCCTCCCCGATGGCCCTGGCCGCCGCCTCCACCTGGGAGAGGTCGGTTTCCCCGTTGGTCAGGGGGGGCGTTCCCACGCAGATGAAAACGATCTCGCTGCGGGAGACCCCCTCCGCGGTCGAGGCCGTGAACTCCAGGCGTCCT
>JAZGDQ010000106.1:0-8054 GCA_036477985.1 bacterium | reverse complement strand
ATCTCGGTCGTCATGTTGAGGCTGGCGGGATCCATTCGCTCCTCCTGATTATATAAGGGTGGAATTCATCCCCGGGCGCCCCTCCGCCGGCGGCGGAGCGATTGCCCCTCTCCGGCTTCCCGGGGATAATGCCCTCCATCCCGGACGAATATCACGGCGGCGCGGAATCGCCCGCGCGGCCGGTGCGGATTCACTGGCATTGTCTCCCACATCGCGGCGGGAAATTCCACCCCGGGGACGGGGAGCGGAGGAGAAAGCGACATGGCGCGAAGCCGATCCGTCGGCGTCATCGGGGCGGGGAGGATGGGGGGCCCCATCGTCCGCCGCCTCAAGGGGGCCGGAACCCCCCCCGGGGCCGGAACCCCCCTCATGGTGTGGGACACCTCGCCCGAGATCCGCGAAACCTTCGGGGCCATGAAGGGAGTCGAGGTCGCCGAGCCCGGCGAGATGGCCGCCGCCTGCGCGGTCATCCTCTTCGTCGTCTCCTCCTCGGCCGAGGTGGCGGAGTGCCTGAAGGGGAGGCGGGGGATTCTCCAAAACGCGCGGCCCGGGCTCGTCATATGGGACCTGACCACCTCGGACCCCTCCGACACGCGGCGGCTCGCCCGCCGGTCGGAGAAGAAGGGCGTCCCCTACATCGACGCCGCCATGGCCGGGGGGCCCTTCGCCATCGAGGAGGGAAGGCTCACCCTCATGGCGGGCGGGGACGCCAAGGCCCTCCGGCGGACGAAGCGGCGCCTCGCCCCCTTCACCGGGAAGATCTTCCACCTCGGGGAGATCGGCTCGGGCCACGCCATGAAGCTCATCCACAACATGGTGCTCCACACCATCTTCCTGGCCACCTGCGAGGGCGCCCGCCTCGCCGACCGGATGGGGATGCGGGTGGAGGACATGATCGAGGTTTTCAACGCCTCGACCGCCTACAGCTACGCCAGCCGCTTCCGCTTTCCCAGCAACATCCTCTCGGGCAAGTGGAACGCCAAGGCGCGCATCTACAACCCGCTCAAGGACGTGGGGCTGGCCGTCGCTCTGGGGAAGAAGCACGGAGCCGGGGTGGAGCTGGGCGAGCAGACCCTCGCCTTCCTGAAGAAAGCCGCCGCGCTGGGGATGCTCGAGGAGGACTACTCCCTCCTCTACCGGGATTTCGAGAAGATCCGCCGGGCGGGGACCCGGAAATGAGCGCGCCCCCGTCCCGGCGCGCGCGGGTTCGCGTTTTCGTTTTCCCCGGGCAGAGGAGAATCGAGGGATGAAGCCGGCGGAATATTTCGTGGCGCTCAACACCGAGGAGATCGAGTGGATGGACGGGGAGGATTTCCTGGGCCTTCCCCCGGGCGTGAAGATCAAGATTCTCGCCGAGGGGCGGGACGCCGTCTCCGGCCGCCGGGACGTGATGGTCCAGTTCCCGCCCGGCTGCCATGAACCCCGCCGCACCCACCACTGGCAGAAATGATCCCGTTCCCCATTCGACGGATTCCGAGCCGATGAGGAGGAGATAGCGCATGGCGCACGTCTACGTCAGCACGGTGCTCGACACGCCGATCGACAAAGTGTGGGAAGCCGTCCGCGACTTCGGCGCGCTCATGAATTGGCACCCGGCCGTGAAGGACAGCTCCATCGAAGGGGGCGAGCCGGGGGACAAGGTCGGCTGCATCCGCAAGCTCATCCTCCCGGACGGCGGCGCCATCCGGGAGAAGCTCCTGTCGATCTCGGACGAGGAGCGCTCCTTCTCCTACTCGATTCTCGAGTCCCCCATGCCGATCGAAAACTACGTCTCGACCTTCCGGCTCAGGGAGATCACCGACGGCGGCCGCACCTTCGCCGAATGGCACTCGGAGTTCGACGTCGCCCCGGAGAACGAAAAGGCGATGGTCGAGCTGGTGGCCGGGCCCATCTACCAGGACGGCTTCGACAGCCTGAAGGTGGGAATCAACTGAGGGGCGGGGGGCGATCGGCGGGACAGGTCCGATTTCCCCTTTGATTCGCCCAAAGGGCGGCCGAGTCACACCTTGGGGGCGAAATCATCTGGACTTGAGCGGGAATTCCCACTAAAATAACATGCGTTATTTGAATGCACCGCCCGATTTTCATGGGAACTTCGGGCATACCGTCTCGTTCGGGAAGTGGGCCGCTCGCCAAATCAGGGATTCAACCGGCCAGATGCGCTGCGCCGCCTCCCATGCGCCCCTCGGGGAAACATCTCCGGCCCGGCCGCCGGCCGCTCCGTTGCGCCTCCTCGCCGAGCGGGGAGCGGCGGGGCCCGCCGCCGCCGCCGCGAATTTTAAGGGATGACGCCTTGAGCCTCACGGAGAAGACGCAAAGCCGCAACCGGCCCGTCTTCCTCGTTCATTTGCTCGTCATATTTTTCGTCGTCGCCCTCATGATGATTGTGGGCAATTTGACGACGAACTTCCTCCAGAACCAGGCGGCGCAGGCGGAGGCCGGCCGCATCTCGGCGCACGTGCGCCTCATCGCCAAGCGAAATTTCCCAAGCGAAATTTGGGAAAATCCCTCCTCTCCCCAATCCGCCGCATTTTTCAAGAAACTCGCCGCGGATCCCATGCTCGTCAACGTCGAGCGGCTCCGCGAAGTGAAGATCTGGCTCCCCGACGGGAGAATCGCCTGGGGCGCGGACGAGAAGCTGATCGGAAAGCGGCTCGGCGCGAAGGGAAACGATGCGCGCGCGGGGGCCCTCCGCGGCGCCGTCACCTTCGAATTCGAAGCGCCCGGGCACGACTCCGAGGAGCGCGCCAAGTACGGCGGCTCCCCCTTATTGGAGACCTACATCCCCGTTTGGCGGGAGGGGGGAGCAAAAGGCGGCCGGCCGGATCTGATCGTCGAGGTCTACACCGAGCCCCGTTTCCTGTTCAAGCATTTGCGGGACATCCGGATATGGACCTGGTCCATCACCGGGGTCGCCGGCCTGGCGATCTCCCTCGTCATGCTGGGCGTGGGACGCCGCATCGGCCGGCTGTCCGAGTCCGTCGCGCAGTCGAAACGGGCCGAGACGATCAACGAGATCACCCGGGCCGTGGCCTCCTTTCTGGAGCCGGAGATGGTCTTCCGCACCATCGTCCGCGAGATCCGCCGCGCGATCCCGTGCGAGCGGTGCGTGATCTCCTCGGTGGACCCCGAAACGAACGAGTACCACAACTGGTATGTCGAATCGGATATCGATATGCCGTTGCACCAGAAGTATTACGACAAGAAGGGCCTGTGGTGGCACCAGGAGGTGTACGAAAATCAGCGGCCGGTGAACGTTCCCGACATTCTCGAAATTCCCAGGCCCCGCCCGATGCAACTGAGAAGCGCGGGCTTTCGCAGCGTCCTGGTCGCCCCCATCCTCCAGGGCGATAAAGTCGTCGCCCATCTGTCCGTGGCCTCCACCCTCGCCGGAGGCTTCACCGCCGGGCACGAGGAGATGCTCACCTCGATTGCGAGACACATCGGCCCCGCCATCTGGAACGCCCGCCTGTACGAGGAGATGCGGGAGAGCCGGGAATTCTTCCAGACCGCCAAGGAAAACGCCGAGGCGGCCAACAACGCCAAGAATGAGTTCCTCGCCAACCTGAGCCACGAGCTGCGCTCGCCCCTCAACTCCGTCATCGGCTACACCGACCTTCTCTTGAAGAACTCGGCCGATGAATGGGTGGAGCTGTTCGCCCCGAAGATCCAGGACGGGGGCAAATACCTCCTCCGCCTCATCGAGGATCTCCTCGACTTCGACCGGATCAGCGGCCGGGAGGTCAGGATGAACCCCGAAAGAGTGGACATCAACGATCTCGTCGGGAACGTCCTGGAGAAAAGGCTCGCCGGCCGGCGCGAGGGGATCGAGATCCGGCGCGATCTCGCGCCGACGGAATGTCTCGTCTCGTGCGACCCGACGCGGATCGAGCAGGTCCTCATCAACCTTCTCGACAACGCGGTGCGGTACTCGCCCGAGGGCGGCGCCGTCACCGTCCGCACCCAGGCGCGCGGCGGCGAGGTGTGGGTGAGCGTCGTGGACGAGGGGATGGGCATGAGCCCCGACGAGGCCGAGGCCGTCTTCGAGCGGTTCCACCAGGTGGAGACGGGCTCCCGGCGCGAGTTCGGCGGGCTGGGAATCGGCCTCTCCATCGCCCGCGAGCTCGTGGAGCTTCACGATGGGCGCATCTGGGCGGAAAGCGAAAAGGGGTGCGGGAGCGCCTTCACCTTCGCGTTGCCCCTCGCCGAGGCGGAAACGCCGGACACGAAGATCCCCGAGCCGGCCGCCTTCGAAATCCACAGCCGCGGCGGCGAGGAGGCCCCGTGGGACGGGCTCCGCGTTCTCCTCGTGGACGACATCGCGGAGTTCCACGAATTCATGAAATTCGCCGTTCGCAGCGCCGCCCGCCTTCTTTCCGCCTACAACGGAGAGGAGGGGCTGGAGACGGCGCGCCGCGAGCGGCCCGACCTCATCCTCATGGACCTGCGGATGCCCGTTCTGGACGGCTTCGACGCCATCCGGCTCCTCAAGGGCGACCCCCTGACGCAGAGCATCCCCGTCGTGGCGATCTCCGCCTTCGCGATGCAGGGGGACAAGGAGCGGGCCCTCGGGGCGGGCGCGGACGGCTACGTGACAAAGCCGGTCGACTTGGTTCTGTTCAAGGAAGAACTCCGGCGCCTTCTCGCCAAGGTTTGAGGTCGGGACCGAAGGTGGGGCTGGAGGTGGGCCGACGGCCCCGCCTTCGGCGCGCTCTGGCGCCCCTCCGAATCGCACTCAAGAACATCATCCCGGACAGCCGGGCCTCGCCGTGCCCTCTCTCGCGCTCCCTCACCCTAGTCGCCCTTGCGGGCGTCATCTCCCAGAGGGAGAGGGAAAAAAAGACAACCGGACCGGGTCGAGAGGGAGAGAAGAGGGCTTCAGAATTCTCCCTGCCCCTGGGAGAGGGAAAAGAGAGACAACCGGCCTAAGGCGAGAGGGAAAAATTAGCGACTTCCCCAGGTATGGGGAAAAACAAAGACTAATCTCTTCAGATAAAAAAGGGATAACAAAATGTTTTGGGCATTATTCCCTCTCCCTTTGGGAGAGGGTTGGGGTGAGGGCAGACGGCATTTACGCGGCGCGGCGCACAGTGGCGGGACCTTCTACGCGGCGCGGCGCACAGTGGCGGGACCTTCGGTCCCGACCCGACGCCGCGACGGCGGCGGGGGGCCGATAGTCCTCGGTGACGGGGGGGGGCGAGGCGGGTGCGCAACTCCCCGGGCCGATCTCCCCGGGTGAGCGCGTTGTTGGTGAGCCAGTTCGCGTCGTCCTGTTCGGGGAAGTCGGAGCGGTAGTGCCCCCCGCGGCTCTCCTCGCGCAGGAGGGCGGCCGTCCCCAGCATGGCGGCGACCTCGATCAGGTTCTCGGTCTCGATGACGTGCATCATCCTCCCGAAGCGCTTGCGCGGGGTCTCGCCCTCGGAGGGAACCGAGGCGGCCTCCTCGCGCAGGGCGCCGAGGATCGCCATCCCCTCCCGCAAGCGCTCCGCGCTCCGGACCTGGCCCATGTTGCCGAACACGTTCTCCTGGAGGGCGATGCGGAAGTCGGCGGGCTCCCTTCCCCCGCTCGCCGAAAGGCGGCGCTTCAGGGACGCCACCCCCTCGGCCACCGCTTCGCGCGGCAGATCGGGCAGCGGCTCTCCGGCCGCCTCGCGCGCCGCCGCCTTTCCGGCCCGGGCGCCGAAGACGAAGCTGTCGGCCAGGGCCGCGCCCGCCAGGCGGTTCGAGCCGTGGATGCCGCCGGCGGCCTCGCCCCCGGCGAAGAGGCCGGGGAGGGTGGTCCGGCCGTGCTCGTCGATCCGCAAGCCCCCGAGGAAGGTGTGGGGCCCGCTCACCACCTCGATGGGCTCCTCGTAGATGTTCACCCCGGCGTTCTTGTAGGCCTGCACGATGGGGAGGATCTCCTCGCCGACGTCATCGACGATCTCGCGCGCGTCGAGGTAGACCGTGCCGTGATCGGTTCCCCGCCCCTCGAAGATCTCGATGCCGACGCCGCGGTTGACGAGCGCGCGCGCGGCCTTCTCGAAGGCGCCGTCCGGGGCGTCCGGGTTGTAGCGCTTCATGAAGCGCTCGCCGTTGCGGTTGAGGAGGCGGGCGCCGGCGCGGATGAAGCCCGTGCTGTAGGGCGGGTAGCCGGCCAGCTTCTCGGGCCAGCCCGTCATGAGCTGGTAGTCGATCATCTCCATGTCGATGAGCTCGGCCCCGGCGCGCAGCGCGATAGGGTAGCCGTCGCCGGTGACCTGGGGCGGGGAGTCGTTCACGCGGTGGAGCTGGGGCGCGCCCCCCGTGCAAAGGACGGTGGTCTTGGCGCGCACGGCGAAGGCGCTCCCCTCGCGGTGCTTGAACCCCCAGGCGCCCGTCACCCGGCCCGAGGCGTCCTGGAGGAGGTCCACGACGAAGGCGTTGCTCTGGAGCGGGACGCCGAGCGCCTTCACCCTCCCCGAGAGGGTGGCCATGAGGGGCTTTCCGATCATCCGCACGCAGTGGACGAAGCGGGCGTAGCTGTCCCCGGCGTTGTGCTTCTGGGAGAACTTCTCCTCTTCGGTCTTGACGAGGCCCAGGCCCCAGGAATCGATGGTGTAGGTGCGCTCGAGCGCCTCCTCCACCATGATGCGCACGAGGCGCTGGTTGTTGATGCCGTAGCCGCTCTTGATGGCGTCTTTCCAGTTCACGTAGGGGTTGTCGCGCGGGTCGGCGTGACCCAGGGCGGCGGCGTAGCCCCCCCGCGCCATGGAGGAGCTGCCGGCCGGGAAGGTGGCCTTCGTCAAATAAAGGACATCCGTCCCCGCCTCGTGGGCCTCCATCGCGGCGAGCATTCCGGCCACCCCGCCCCCGATGACCAGAACGTCGCAGGCGAGCTCCTCGATCGGCATCTCCGCCGCCATGCACCTCTCCTCCGTTGGGTTCCGCAGACAAGCGAACTCCGATAATCCCCCGGAAGCCGCCGGAGCGTCAAGGGATCCGCCGGTTTGTCTCCTCCGGCCCGAGGATCTATCCTGCCCGAATCCCGGAGCGTCCCGCCGCTCCCTCCTCCAGGAGGCGTCCCCGATGAAGGCGATGGTCCTCAACGCGTTCGGCAAGCCGCTGGCCTTCGAGGAGGTCCCCGACCCCCGGCCGGGCCCGGCCGAGGTGCTGGTCGAATCGAAGGCGAACGGCCTTTGCGCCACCGACCTCAAGCTCGTGGACGGCCTCATAGGCACGGTGCGGACGCCCGTCCTCCTCGGGCACGAGGCCGCGGGCGTCGTCTCCGAGGTGGGGGACGGGGTCGAGAACTTCCGGCCGGGCGATCCGGTCGTCATGGTGAACAAGCTCACCTGCGGGCGCTGCCGGATGTGCCGGATGGGGAGCGAGGAGATGTGCCTGAACACCCCGGGCCGGCTCGGCATCGAGCTCGACGGAGGGTTCGGGGAGCTCGTCGCCGTCCCCGAGCGCAACCTCGTCAAGGTGGCCCCCCACGTTCCGCTCGAGGAGGCCTCCCTCATCGGGGGCACCCTCGCCTCCCCCCTCCACGCCATTCGCATGGCGCGCCCCGAGCTGGGCGAGTGGGCCGCCGTCTTCGGGCTCGGCGGGCTGGGGCTCCACGCCCTCCAGCTCCTGCGCTGTCTCGGGGTGAACGTCATCGGGGTGGATATCCGCGAGGAGAAGCTGGAGAAGGCGCGGGAGCTGGGCGCGGCCGGGACGATCCACGCCCTCGAGGGGGACCCGGTCCGCCAGGTGCTGGACATGACCGAGGGCGTGGGGGCCGACATGGCGCTCGAGATCGTGGGCGGGGCCGCCGTCCCCCAGGTGCTCCAGCAGTGCCTGGATCTGCTCCGCCCCGGCGGGCGGCTCATCATCCTGGGCTACCACTACGGCCAGACCTTCCCGGTCGATCCGGCCCAGCTGGTCTACAAGTGGATCCAGATCATCGCCTCCCACAACCACACCGTGCGCGACGTGGCCGACGTGGCCCGCCTCGTGAACGACGGCCGGGTGCAGCCCATCGTCGCCGAGCGGGCGCCCATGCAGGAGGCCAACGAGGCCCTGGCCCGCCTGCGCGCCGGCGACCCCATCGG
>JAZGDQ010000105.1:0-3935 GCA_036477985.1 bacterium | reverse complement strand
GCCGAGCGCCCCGGCGAGCGCCTCCGCGTCCTCCTCGGGAAACACCAAACCCTCCTCCCCGATCACCCGGGGGATCTCGCCCGAGTCCGAGCCGACCGGAACCGCCCCGCTGCTCATCGCCTCGATGAGGACGTGGCCGAACTGCTCGGTCCAGGTGGGCATGGAGCGCGCCGGGAGGGCGAGAGCGTCCATCCGGCGCAGGAGGGCGGGCACCTCTTCATGGGCCCGCCAGCCGGCGAACTCGACCCGCTCCCCCAGGCCGAGGGAGGCGGCGAGCGCCTCACACTCGGCCCGCGCGGGGCCGTCCCCCACCAGGAGGGCGCGCCACTCCCCCGCCAGCGCCGCCAGCGCCCGGAGGAGGACGTCCACCCCCTTGTCGCGCACCATCCGCCCGATGAAGCCCACCGTGAAGCCCCCGCTCCGCTCCCCCGGCCCCGGCGGGCGGAAGAGAGCCGGATCCAGGCCGAACTGGGGAAGCACGGTCAGCCGCTCCGGGTCCGCCCCCCGGCGCTGGAGGCGCGCCCGCGCCCCCTCCCCCGCCCCGATGATCACCTCCGCCCGGGCCAGAGCCAACCGCTCCACCGCCCGGTAATACCAAGGCAGGGACAGATCCAGGTTCTCGAAAGAGAAGAGGATCAGCCGCGGGCGCGGGCGGCGCATCCCCGCGGCGGCCAGCACCTGGGCCGCCACCACGCTCCAGGGCTCCTCCTCCAGGTGGATCACATCGGGGCGCGCCTCGCGCAGGGCGCGAAGGAGCCCCCCCCGGTAGAAGTGGCCCGTCACCCGGCCCGGAAACCACACGTCTCCGGCGAAGATGGAATACCCCTCCTCCCGGCCCGATTCCGTCAGGCGCTCGCGCGCGCCCGCCCCCGCTCCCTCCCGCCACCTCCGGGGGAGGAGGAGGGAGACCTCCAGCCCGGGCCGGCGCGCGAGGGCCGCGAGCTTCTGGCGGTTGATGGGGGCCGCGTAGGCGTGGGAGATGACGAGAACGCGCATGGGAAAACGCTCTTATTCGCCCGAGAGCGCGCGGCGGTAGAACGCCTCGAGCGCCTCGCCGGCCTCGCTCCAGCGGTAGCGCCGCTCCACGTACTCGCGGCACTGGTCCCGGAGGGCGCCGAGCCTCCCCGGGGCGGTGAGCCAGCGCAGGGCGGCGGCGGCGATGGCCTCGGGCGTCGCGGCCTCAGCGAGAAGGTCCGCGTTCAGGGGGCCCAATATCTCGGGCGTCGCCCCCCCCGGCGTCCCCACCACGGGCGTTCCCGAGGCGAGCGCCTCCAGCGTCGCCACCCCGTAGCCCTCGAGGGTGCGGGTGGGCAGGACGAAGAGATCCGCCCCGCGGTAGTAGTCGGGCAGGTCCTCCTCGGACACGAAGCCGGCGAAGACGACCGCATCGCCCACCCCGAGCCGCGCGGCCAGCCGCTCTAAGGATTCGCGCGCCGGCCCCCGCCCCGCGAGAACGAGCCGCGCATCGGGCGCGGCCGCCCGGATGGGGACCATGGCGCGGATCAGGAGGTCGAGCCCCATCCGCCGCACGAGCCGCCGCACGCTGAGGAGGGTGGGGCCCGTGAAGCCCAGCCGTTTGCGGATCTCCTCCCGCTCGCCCGCCCCGGCGGGGGTGAAGCGATCCAGATCGGCCCCGCCGGGGAGGACCTCGACGCGCTCGGGCGCCAGGCCGTGCGCCCGGGAGATGAGGTCGCGGCTGTAGCGGCTCAGTGTGGCGACCGCCCGGGAGCGGGCCAGCGAGAAGCCCTCCATCTTGTGGATGCGCGGCGTCTTCAGGCGGACCGCCAGCCGGTAGAAGGGGCGCGCGAACACGGGGAGGCCCTCCTCCCGGGCGCGGGCGTCCTCGGCGAACTCCTCCGCCCAGGGGGCGTGGAAGGTGCACACCGCCGGCGCGCCCAGCTCGGCGCTGATGACGGCGTAGGCGGAGAGCCCCTGGTGGCAGTGCACGATGTCGGGCGGGCGCTCGGCGAAGAGGCGGCCCGCCGCCGCCGCGCAAGCGCGCAGGGCCGAGGCGTATCCGTCCAAGAAGGTGCGCCGCCGCGAGCTCCAGCGGCGGATGCGGTAGCCCGCCCGCTCCTCGTCCGGCCCGGGGGGGAGTCCGATCCGCCCGGCGAGGACCCACACCTCGCACCCGCGCGCCGCCAGCTCCCGGCTCCAGCCGTGGACCACGCGCTCGGCCCCCCCGAGGGAGTCGGGCGGGTAGCTGTCCACCACCATGAGCGCCCGGAGCGGCCCGCTCACCCGCGCACCCCCTCCGGGCAGGCGGCCCCCTCGTCATTCCGCACGAATCCGTCCCAAGGAGTGCGCGCGACGGCGATTCGGGGGAGCGGGCGCATTCGTGGCATGCAGTTCCCGGACGAGGGGGGATCGTCTAAGCCGCAAACCCACTCTAGCCCCCGCCAGGGGGCGAGACAAGCAGGGCGGAGCGGCCCCCCGGCCCGCCCTTGACAGGCCGCCGGGGTTGGGGGAACGTCTCGGCGGATCCCTCTCATACTTTGTGAAAAGGCGCGGCCATGGAGAAGAGAAGAGAGCGCCTCCGGGCGCTGCTGGATTCGGACGGCCCCATACTGGCCCCCGCCTGCATCGACGCCTTCAGCGCGCGCATGGTGGAGCGCGCGGGCTTCGAGGTGAACTACCTCACCGGGAACGGCGCCTCGGCCGCCGCCCTCGGGCGCCCCGACGTGGGGCTCATGACCATGCGCGAGGTGGTGGATCTTTGCCGCAACATCTCGATGGTCACCTCCATCCCCCTCATCGCCGACGCCGACACCGGCTACGGGAACGCGATCAACGTCATCCGCACGGTTCAGGAGATGGAGGCGGCCGGGGTGTGCTGCCTCCAGCTCGAGGACCAGGTCACCCCGAAGCGGTGCGGCCACCTGCCGGGCTCGAAGCCGGTCGTCCCCCTCGATGAGCACGTGAACAAGATTCGCGCGGCCGCCGACGCCCGCCGCGATCCGAACTTTCTCATCCTCGCGCGCACCGACGCCGCCGCCGACCACGGCCTGGACGAGGCCATCCGCCGCGCCGTCGCCTACCGCGAGGCGGGGGCCGACCTCACCTTCATCGAGATCGAGGGCGCGCCGGAGGATCTCACCCGAATCGCGAAGGAGGTTCCCGGCCCCCTCGCGGCGACGGTGGACGAGTCGCGGCGCGAGGCGCCCTTCTCTCTCGAGGAGTTCGCCGCCCTCGGCTTCGGCCTCATCATCCATCCCGGAATCGTGCGCTGCGCCTACCTGCGGGCCGTGATGGAGGTGCTCGAGCCCCTGCGGCGGGAGGGCACGACGCGCTCGGTGCGCGATCGGCTGGCCTCCTTCGAGGAGTACAACGAGGCGCTGGGAATCGGCGAGGTCAGGGACTGGGAGTCGAAGTACCTCTGAGGCCGCGCGGCTCTCAGGCCGCGCCCCGCCGCTGCCGGCTCTTTTGAACCTGGATTTCCCAAGTGAATCGTAAATTTCCCCACCTTCTATCCTCCTTCTGAGCTACATTATTAAAGAGTTGACCTTTCCTCCCGCCCCATTGTGGAGAACATCCGTTGGGTGAAAGCACGAAGCGCCCTCTAAGAGTCGATTTCGACCGCGCCCGGGCGGGTAGAGGCTTTTGGGCCCCGGATCGGTCTATCGGAAAAGAATCGTGGATTGGCATGGCCATTTCGGATTATAATGTCTCTATTCAAGAGCCATTTGGGAAATGTCGGTTTAATTGAGTTCCATCGGGGGAGAAGCCCATGGAACCGCAAGAGATCAAGCGAAAGCTCACCACCATCCTCGCCGCCGATATCGAGGGCTACAGCCGCCATATGGGGGCCGATGAAGAGGCGACCCTCAAGACCCTCAGGGCCCATCGCCAGGTCGTCGACGGACTCATCGCTCGGCACGCGGGCCGAATCTTCGGAACCGCCGGGGACAGCGTGCTCGCCGAGTTCGGGAGCGCGG
>JAZGDQ010000104.1:0-8652 GCA_036477985.1 bacterium | reverse complement strand
TCTACTACCGCGAGCGGCTCCGGGAGGGGAACATCATCCCGGGCCCCGCCGTCGTGGAGAGCCTGGGGAGCACGACCGTCGTTTTCCCCCGCCAGGAGGGCCGGGTGGACCGCTACGGGAACCTCGTCATGCGCTTCCGCACCGAGATCGCAGAGCGCAAGGAGCGCGCGGGCCGCCCCACCGGCCTGCACGGAGTGGGGGCCGACTGGGAATGAACGTCAATCCCGTCGTGAGCGAGATCGTCTCGGGCGCCCTCCGCTCCCTGGAGGAGGAGGTGGAGGACCTCCTCGCCCGAATCTGGCGCAGCCCCGGCCTGCGCGACAGCCGGGAGTTCTCGGTCACCCTCTCGGACCGCTTCGGCCGCGCCCTCACGGGCCGCTCCCTGGGGGCGAGCCCGGTCCCCGTCATGGCCGCCTTCCCCCCGGAGGAGATGCGCCCGGGCGACGTCTTTCTTCACAACGACCCCTACCTCTCGCCCCTGGGCTTCGGGGATACGGCCGAGCTGTGCCTCACCCGCCCCCTCTTCGATGCCGAGCGCCTCCTCGCCTTCCTCCAGGTGCGGGCGCGCCACGACGACCTGGGCGGGATGCGCCCGGGCGGGGCGGCGGGGGGGGCGAGCGAGGTCTACCACGAGGGGCTCCTCGTCCCCCCCGTGCGCATCGCCCGCGGGGAGCGGCTCGCCGGGGACGTCTGGACCCTCCTCGTGCGGAACAGCCGCCTCCCCGAGACGCTGGGGGACGACGTCGAGGCCCAGCTCGCGGCCCTTCGGGTGGGGGCGGCGCGCCTGGGGGAGCTGACCGGGCGCTGCGGGGCCGAGAACCTGACGGCCTGCTTCGCCGACCTCCTCCGGGAGTGCGAAGTCGCCTTCGAGGACCTCATCTCCCGCCTTCCCGCGGAGGGGAGCTGGGAGGTGGAGACCGCGGTCGAGACCGACGGCTTCGGCGGGCCCCATCCCCTCCGCCTCGCCCTCCGCCGCGAGGGGAGGCGGGCGGTGGTGGATCTCGACGGCGCCGGCCCCCAGGCGAGGGGTCCGATCAACTGCCCGCTCGAGGGAGAGGGCCGCACCTTCCTCACCCGGATGATCGCCCCCCTCATGCTCCACCTGGCCGAGGAGCCCGACCGCTTCGCCGCGGGCGCCTTGAACGACGGCGCCGGGCGCGCCATCGAGGTGCGCCTGCCCGGCCCCGGGACCCTGCTCACCCCCCGCTTCCCGGCCCCGACCGGCTTCTGCGCCCTCACCATGGGCCGCCTGGTCTCGGCCTTCGGGGAGGCCCTCTTCGAGGCGAGCGGGGGGCGCACCCCGGCCGGATTCGACAACCTGCGGGCTTGGAGCCTGTGGGGAAAGGACCAGGAGGGCGGCTACCTCTTGTTCCGCGAATCCCTGGGCGCGGGGACGGGGGCGGGCCCGGAGGCCGACGGCGTCTCGGCCGTCCCCCCCTTCGGGGGGACGGGGGGGATGTCGATCGAGGCGGTCGAGACCCGCTATCCACTCCGCATCGAGTCGATGGGGCTGGCGACCGACTCGGGCGGGGCGGGCCGCAGGAGGGGCGGCCTGGGGATCTACCGCGAGTACCGCCTCCTCCTCGAGGGAGAGGCGGCGAGCGCGGCCGACGGCGGGGGAGGAGGAGAAGGACCCTTCGGCGGGAGCGGCGGCGGGCCGGGCGCCCCTTACCGGATCCGCCTCCTGCGGGAGGGGAAAGCTCCCGAGGACCTTCCCCCCATCGGGGCGGCCACGGCTTTCTCTGCCGAGGACATCCTGCGCGTCGAGACCCCGGGAGGAGGCGGATGGGGCCCCCCCGCCGAGCGCCCCCCCGAGGAGGTCCTGCGCGACGTCCTCCGCGGGTTCGTCTCCCCCGGCAGCGCGCGCGAGGTGTTCCTCGTCGCCCTGCGCGGAGAGCCCGCCTGGGAGGTGGACGAGAAGGAGACGCGCCGCCTCCGCGGGGGCGGCGGTTGACCCCCATAAGAAGAGGTTGTATTTGGAAAGGGCGCCTGCGGCCCCGCCCGGGGCTCCGGCCCGCCCGGGGAGAGGAGAACGCCTCATGAGACGGGTTCCGGCCCTCCCCCTTCTGGCAGCCGCCCTCCTCCTGGCGGCCGGCTGCACGGCCGGCCAGGTGCGGCGCGTCCCCCTCCAAATCAAATTCACCGGCGCCGAGGACGCGGCCCCCGTCCGCTCCCCGCTGCGCACGGTCGCCATCGGGATCTTTCATGACGCGCGGGGGAAGCGGGCCTCGGGCCCGGTGGGCGAGCGGGTGCGCTTCAACGGGAACCTGGACCAGTACACTCTGGCGGGCGGCCTCCCGGCGGACATCGCCGCCCTGGTCCGCGGCTACTACAAGAAGCGCGGCGTGCGGATTCTCCCCTCGAAGTGGGACGGCCAGGCGGAACGGATCTGGGACGAAAAGGGGGACATCGTCGTCTCGGGGAGGGTGACGAACCTGTGGTTCTCCGGGAGGGATTCCATCACCCTGGCCCAGGCGCAGAGCAATTTCCGCATCGAGCTCCGGGTCGGCTCCCCTCAGACGGGCACCATCATCACCAAGACCATCCAGATCGAGCCCGAGCGGACGCGGACCTTCTACTGGAAGACGAAGGCGGTGGAAGCCTGGCTCAGCCGGACCATCTCCGAGGCCATCGAGAGCGTCATGCCCGGCATCGAGCGGCGGCTGGTGGGCTGAAAACGGATTTCGGGCCGGATTGCGGGAATCCGGCGCCGCGCACCGCGGATGGGGCCGGGGGCCCCATATGCGGTGCGCGGCGGCCGGAGGGGAGGTCCGATTGACACCGGTTGGGGTTCCTGTTTACATAACCTCCTTTGCGGGGCTCTCCCCAGAACTTTCGATATGATTGTGTGAACGGCCCTCCCGTCGGTCATCGCGGTTGCCTCCCGAATCAGGGAACGGAGGAATTATCGAAATGGCGATTCGAGTGGGTATCAACGGATTCGGCCGGATTGGGCGCAACCTTTTTCGCGCGGGGTTCCAGGACGCCGCGGTGGAATTCGCGGCGGTCAACGACATCACCGACTCCAAAACGCTGGCCCACCTGCTCAAGTACGACTCCATCCACGGCCGCTTTCCGGGGAAGGTGGAGGCGGGCGACGGGGAGATCCGCGTCGACGGGAAGTCCATCCAGGTGCTCGCCGAGCGCGACCCGGCCGACCTGCCCTGGGGCGACCTGAACGTTTCGGTGGTGGTCGAGAGCACCGGCCGGTTCACCAAGCGGGCGGACGCCCAAAAGCACATCGAGGCGGGCGCCAAGAAGGTGATCATCTCCGCCCCCGCCTCGGATGAGGACATCACCCTCGTCTTGGGGGTGAACGACGACCTCTACGACCCGGCGAAGCACCACATCATCTCCAACGCGAGCTGCACGACGAACTGCCTCGCGCCGGTGGCCAAGGTCCTCCACGAGCGCTTTCAGATCAAATCGGGCCTGATGACCACCACCCACGCCTACACCAACGATCAGAGCATCCTCGACCTGCCCCACAAGGACCTGCGGCGGGCGCGGGCGGCCGGCGGGAACATGATCCCCACCACGACCGGGGCCGCCCGGGCGGTGGGCCTCGTCCTGCCCGAACTCAAGGGCAAGCTCGACGGAATGGCCGTCCGCGTCCCGATCCAGGACGTCTCGGTGGTCGACCTCGTCGCCGAGGTGGGCCAGGACGTAACGCCCGAGGAGGTGAACGACGCCTTTAAGGAGGCCGCCGAGGGACCCCTCAAGGGCATCCTCGCCTTCACCGACGAGCCCCTCGTCTCGACCGATTTCCTCGGAGACCCCGCCTCCTCCACCGTGGACGGGCTCTCCACCAAGGTCATCCAGAAGCGCATGGTCAAGGTGCTGGCCTGGTACGACAACGAGTGGGGCTTCTCCTGCCGCGTCGTGGACCTCATCAAGAAGGTGGGCTCCGGTCTCTAGGGAGCCGGGAAGTCCGGGCGGAGGGAGGATATGAGCGGCATCACGAGCACCATCGAGGACGGCGTCCCGAAGCTGGGCATCGAGGACATCGATGTCGCCGGCAAGCGGGTGTTCCTGCGGGTCGATTTCAACATCCCCCTCGACGAAGCGGGCAACATCACCGACGACACGCGAATCCGCGCCGCCCTCCCGTCGATCAACTACCTCCTGGACGAAGGGGCGAAGGTGATCGTCGCCGCCCACATGGGGCGGCCCAAGGGAAAGCCCGACCCCAGATTCTCCCTCGGCCCCGCCGCCAAGCGGCTCGGCCGCCTCCTCGAGAAGGCGTGCCCCCTGGCCCCCGACTGCGTGGGGGCGGAGACGAAGGCGCTGGTGGAGGCCATGAAGCCGGGCGATGTCCTCGTCCTCGAGAACCTGCGCTTCCACCCGGGGGAGGAGAAAAACGCCGCCGCCTTCGCCAAGGAGCTGGCCTCCCTGGCGGACGTCTACGTGGGCGACGCCTTCGGGAACGCTCACCGCGACCACGCCTCGATGTCGGCCATCACGAAGCACCTCCAGCCCGCCGCCGCCGGCTTCCTCCTCCTCAAGGAGGTGAACTACCTGAGCCGGGCCGTGAACCGCCCCATGCGGCCCGTCGTGGCCATCCTCGGCGGCGCCAAGGCCAGCACCAAGATCGGCATCATCGAGCGCCTCCTCCACAAGATGGACAAGATCATCATCGGCGGCGGGATGGCCGGCACCTTCCACAAGGCGCTGGGCTACGAGATGGGACACAGCCTCGTCGAGGAGAACCTGGTCGAGACGGCGCGCTCCATCATGGACAAGGCCCGCGAGGTGGGGGTGCACTTCTACCTGCCCTGCGACTACGTCATCGGCGACAAGTTCGAGGCCTCGGCCGAGACCAAGGTCGTGCCCGCCCAGGAGGTTCCCCCGGACTGGTACGCCCTCGACATCGGCCCGGCGAGCACCACCCTCTTCAACGAGGCGCTCCAGAACGCGAAGACCATCATCTGGAACGGCCCGATGGGGGTGTTCGAGGTGGACGCCTTCAGCCGCGGGACCTACGCCATGGTGGGCCACGTCGCCAACTCCTACGCCCTCACCATCGTGGGCGGGGGCGACACCGACGTGGCCGTCCACGCCGCCGGCGAGTCGCAGCGAATCTCCTACATCAGCACGGGGGGCGGCGCCTTCCTCGAGCTCCTCGAGGGAAAAAGCCTTCCCGGCATCGCCTCCCTCACGAACAAGTCCTAGCCCGAAAGGCGAAAGCGAAAATGCGCCGGCCCCTGGTGGCGGGAAACTGGAAGATGAACAAGCTCATCGGGGAGGCGCGCGATCTCGCCCGGGCCGTCGCCGAGGGCCTGGCGCCGTCCCAGGGGAAGGAGACGGCCCCCGAGGTCGTCCTCGGCCCGCCTTACCTCGCCCTGCCCGCCGTCGCCGGCGAGATCGAGGGGAGGGAGATCGGCCTCGCCGCCCAGGACTGCTCCCCCGCCCCGGGGGGGGCCTTCACCGGGGAGGTGAGCGTCCCCATGCTCAAGGACGCGGGCGCCACCCACGTCATCGTCGGCCACAGCGAGCGGCGCGAGCTCCTCGGCGAGGGGGACGCCGCCGTGGCCGCCAAGGCCGCCGCCGCCCTCGACGGCGGGCTCACCCCCATCGTCTGCATCGGCGAGCCGCTGCCCACCCGCCGGGCGGGGAAGACGCTGGAGCGCATCGCCCACCAGGTGCAGCACTCCATCGCCGCCGCCTTCCGCGAGCCCCCGCGCGGGCTCGTCGTGGCCTACGAGCCCGTCTGGGCCATCGGGACGGGCCTGACCGCCACCCCCGGCGAGGCCCAGGAGGTGCACGCCTTCATCCGCGAGCGGCTTGCGGAGGCCTTCGGGGGGGAGTTGGCCGCCGAAACCCGTATCCTGTATGGTGGGAGCGTGAAACCCGGCAACGCCGCCGACCTGTTCGCCCAGCGGGACATCGACGGGGGCCTGGTCGGAGGGGCCAGCCTCGATAGCGGGGATTTTTTGGCCATCGTCGGCGCCGCGGCGGGAGAATGAGGGGCCGCCCTTCGGCGGGCGAACAGAGAGAAGCCCCGCGCGGGCCCAGAGGGAGAGAATGACCGCACTGCTCACCACCATCCACGTCATCGTGGCCTTCGCGCTGATCCTCATCGTCCTCCTCCAGACCGGAAAGGGCGCGGGAATCGGCGCCGCCTTCGGCGGCTCGAGCGACACCCTGTTCGGCTCGCGGGGCCCCACCAGCTTCCTGAGCAAGCTGACGGCCGGGGCCGCCATCGCCTTCATGCTGACCTCCCTCCTCCTCACCTACTTCTCCTCGCAGAGCGCGACGGGCTCCATCGTCCCCGCCGCCCCGATCCGGTCCACCGCCCCCGCCGCCCCCGGGAAGGCGCCGAGCAGGCCCGGCTCCTAACCCCCCGGGTCCGGCGCGCCAGGAGGGCTGGCGATGTTCATCAAGCGTGTTCTCATCTTCTTGCCCCTCCTCGTCACCCTCTTCCTCCTCCAGTCCTACTTTTGGGTCCCCACCTTCAGCGTCCAGACCAAGGGGGACGACCGCCGCCTGCGCCAGTACATCCAGGGCTCCATCGGGGACGCCCAGATTCTCAACCCCATCCTCCACGCCGACGTCTCGAGCGGGACCATCGTGGACAAGATTTTCGACGGCCTCATCGACCGGGACAAGAACCTCAAGTTCCGCGGCCGCCTCGCCACCTCCTGGCGGATCTACGAGGAGGCCTACATCGTCCCCCGTCCGGGCGGGCCGGGGGCCGAGGCCCTGCGCGCGCGCCTGGAAGCCGCCCGGGCCGCGGGCCGCCCGGCCTGGGCCCGCAACATCGAGAAGGTGGAGGTGGCCGCGCCCGCCGAGGAGAAGGGAACCCTCTTCGCGCCCCCCGCCAAGGGGAAGAAGCGCCCCCGCCGGGTTCCCTTCACCATCGCCTACCCCGCCCGGGTGAAGGTCACCCTCCGCGAGGTGGATCAGGATTTCTTCCAGAAAGCGGTCCCCCTCCTCGGCGAAGGGGCCGTGGCCGCCGACCCCGCCCCCTACCTCCTCGAAGGCCCCAAGGGCCCCCTGCGCAAGGACGCCCTGCGGCGCGTCAATCTCACCGAGCACAACCCCGTCATCGTCTTCCAGCTCCGGCGCGGGGTGCGCTTTCACGACGGCCACGAGTTCGACTCCGGCGACGTGCGCTTCACCTTCGACTCCATCATAGACGGGCGAAACCTCTCCCCGCGCATCCCCGACTACGAGCCCGTCAAGCGGCTCGAGACGCCCGGCCCCCACACCGTGCGGATCGTCTACAAGCGCCTCTACTCGCCCGCCTTCGGGACCTGGGCGATGGGGATGCTGCCCGAGCACCTCCTCAACAAAAAGGCGCTCGCCGAGGAGGCCCGCCGCCGGAAGAAGGACCCGAAGTCCTTCTCGCTCCGCGACAGCGAGTTCAACAGAAGGCCGGTCGGCACCGGCCCCTTCCGCTTCAAGGAGTGGCGCTCGGACGAGCTCATCCGCCTCGTCCGCAACCCGGACTATTGGGAGGGCCCGCCCGAGTACGAGGAGTACATCTACCGCATCATCCCGGACGCCCTGACCCAGGAGATGGCCTTCTACGCCGGGACGGTGGACAGCTACGGCGCGGGCTCCCACCAGGTGGAGCGCCTGCGGCGCGACCCGCGCTTCCAGGTCTTCTCGGGCCTCTCCTTCGGCTACACCTACATCGGCTACAACATGCGCCGAAAACCGTTCGACGACGTGCGCGTGCGCCGGGCGCTCGGGATGGCGATCGACACCCGGCAGATTCACAAATACGTCCTGAACGGGCAGGCCGAGGACATCACGGGCCCCTTCGTCAAGCAGAGCCCCCACTACAACCGCGCCGTCCGGCCCCTGGCCTACGACCCCAAGCGCGCCGAGCGGCTCCTCCACGAGGCGGGCTACCGGCGGGTGAACGGGCGGATGATGAAGAACGGCAAGCCCCTGCAGTTCACCCTCATCTCCAACCACGGGAACGAGGTGCGCAAGGCCATCGCCGTGGTCGTCCAGGACTCCTGGAAGCGGATCGGCGTGAGCGTGAAGACCGACATGATCGAATGGGCGGTGTTTCTCAAAAAATACATCAACACCTCGAACTTCGACGCCGTCATCCTGGGCTGGTCGATGGGCCTCGACCCCGACCTCTACCAGATCTGGCACTCGAGCCAGACCAACCCCGGCCAGCTCAACTTCGTGGGCTACAAGAACCCGAAGGCGGACGACCTGATCGTCAAGATCCGCCAGGAGTACGACCTCAAGAGGCAGATCGGCTACTCCCACGACCTGCACCGGATCATCTACCAGGATCAGCCCTACACGTTCCTTTACGTCACGAAGTGGACGGCCCTGCTCGACCGCAAGATCGTCATCCTGGAGCCGGACAAGACGGGGAAGAAGGGCCGAAGGAAGATCACGCCCACCCAGACGGGGAGCTACACCTTCGACTTCAACAAGTGGGTGAAGGTTCCCTCCGTGCCCCAATTCGGGAGCTAGGCGCCGTGCTGGCCTTCATCGTCCGCTCCGCCCTCTTCAAGACCGTCACCCTCGTGATCATCTCGATCGTGAGCTTTCTCATCATCCACCTCGCGCCGGGCGAGCCGAGCCAGATCGACCCGCTCAACCCCCGCTTCCGCGCCGAGGACATCGCCCGCTACCGCGCCGCCTTCGACCTCGACAAGCCGCTCTGGAAGCAGTACT
>JAZGDQ010000103.1:0-3184 GCA_036477985.1 bacterium | reverse complement strand
CCGGAGCGCCCGCCGCCCCCGCTCGGCCAGCACCCGAAAGTCCCCGAGCGCCTGGGCCGCCTTCACGGCGCCGAAGGTGCACCGCCGCCCCGGCACGGGAAGATCCTCTGCGTCCTCGCAGGTGATTTGGAGAAACACCCCCGAGTCCGGCCCCCCCTTGTAGACCTGCCCGGTGGAGTGCAGGAAGCGGGGGCCGAAGCCCAGGCAGGTGGCCACGCCCAATTTGTCCCGCAGGAGGCGCCGCACCGCCTGGAGGCGCGCCGCGTTCGCCTCGCTCATCTCGAGGTAGGCGAGGAGGGCGATGTAGTCGCCCGCCCCGGCCCGCGACAGGTGGGCCCCGAGGAGGCCGGCGAGGGAGGTCTCCCCGCCCAAGGCGGCGGCGCTCTCCCCCTCGGCGAAGAGGCGGATTCCGCCCTCCTCGGCGATGGGCGTCTCCTCCGGCAGCGCGCCCTCGCGCTCGTAGGCCGAGGTCAGCTCCCGGGCGGCCGCCTTGCTCGCCTCCACGTCGGGCTGATCGAAAGGGTTGACCCCCATGACGGCGCCGGCCGTCGCCGTCGCGATCTCCCAGCGGAAGAACTCCTGGCCCAGGTCGTAGGGGTCCGCCACCGAGATGCGCACGAGGGGCGCGCCGGCGCGCTCGAGAGCGAGGACGGCGGCGTCCTGGGCCGGGTCCAGCGCTCCCTCCAGCCGCAGGTGGACGAAGAGGCGGTCCGCCCCGTAGGCCCCGGGCGGGCCGGGCCGCTCCCCGTCGACGGGGATGAGCCCCTTCCCCGCCTTCCCGGTCGACTCGGCGAGGAGCTGCTCCAGCCAGGCGCCGAGGCCCGCGATGCCGGGCGAGACGATCAGCGTCACCTTGTCGCGCCCCTCCCCGGCCAGGACGCCCAGGAGGACGCCGAGCGCCACGCCCGGATTCTCGGCCGGCGGCCGATCCGCGCCGCACGCCCGCGCCATCTCCTCCGCGCTCTCGAGGAAGCGCGCGGCGTCGATTCCCATGACGGCCGCCGGAGCCATGCCGAAATTCGAGAGCGCCGAGTAGCGCCCGCCCACGCTCGGCAGGCCGTGGAAGACGCGCCGGAACCCCTCCCGCCCGGCGATCTCCTCCAGCTTCGAGCCCGGGTCGGTGACGGCGATGAAGCGATCCCCCGGCGGGCCGCCCGCCGCCCGCGCCGCCCGCTCGAAGAAGTATTCGAAAAAAATGTTGGGCTCGAGCGTGGTTCCCGACTTGCTCGAGACGATGAACAGGGTGCGGGAGAGATCCACCCGCTCCTCGAGGGCGCGCACCCGGGCCGGGTCGGTCGAGTCGAGAACGTAGAGGTCGGGGAAGCCCGCGCGGCGGCCGAAGGTCGCCTTGAGCACTTCGGGGCAAAGGCTCGAGCCGCCCATCCCCATGAGGAGGGCGTGGGTGAACCCCCCGGCGCGGACGTCCTCCCCCGCCTCTCGCAGGAGAGCGGCCTCCTTCCGCATCTCCCCGGGGAGGCCGAGCCAGCCGAGCCAGCCGCCCTCGTCCGCGCCCGTCCAAAGGGAGGCGTCTCCCGCCCAGAGCCTTTGCACCTTCCCGCCCGCGCGCCAGTCCTCGAGCGTTTTCTCCACCTTCGAGATGAGATCCACCGGCAGGGAAAAGGTCTGCCGGTTGATCGCCCCCCCCTGCGCTGCGCCCTCCATCCTCTCCATCCCCTCCATCCTCTCCCCCGCCGCCGCCGAGGGCCGCTCTTCCCCCGGACCTACCGCCCCCGCGGGATTCGGATTATTCTGGACCTTGCGAGGGAAGGCGAAGCCCCGGCCCGGCGGGCGATCTCCACCATCCGGCGGACGTTGCGCTCCATCCGGGCGCGGTCCACGAGGGGGCGGGCGTCTCGACGGCGAATTTGTCCATCTCGAACCTCTCCCGCCGGGGCGCGGGCGCCCGGCCCGGTGGAATCGCGCGCGAATCGGCGCCAAGGGCCGCGCCCAATATACCGCAGCCCATGCGGGGAGAAAATGATGCGCGCATCACCAATGCGCTGAACGGATTGCGGGGCCGAGTATCCGGCCGAGATCCCCCGTTGGCGGTGCGATTGCGGCGGCCCGCTCGACGTGGAGGCGCCGGGCGCCTTCCCCCGGGAGGCGCTGGCGGAGCGTCCGGCGAACATGTGGCGCTACCGCGAGGCCCTCCCCATCGGGGACGACAAGTGCATCGTGAGCCTGGACGAGGGGATGACCCCCCTCGTCCCCCTCCCCTTCGCCGGCCGCGAGGTCCACTGCAAGCTGGACTTCCTCTTCCCCACCGGCTCCTTCAAGGACCGCGGGGCGGCCCTTCTCATCAGCAAGATCCGCGAGTGGGGGATCGGCGAGATCCTCGGGGATTCGTCCGGGAACGCGGCGGCGGCCATCGCCGCCTACGCGGCGCGCGCCGGCATCGAGTGCGACATGTACGTGCCGGCCGACACCTCGCCCGCCAAGTGCGCCCAGATCGCCGCCTACGGCGCCCGCCTCTGCAAGATTCCCGGCCCGCGCCAGGCCGCGACGGACGCGGCGATGGCGGCGGCCGGCTCGCGGTTCTACGCCAGCCATTTCTGGAACTGCTGGTTCAACCACGGGACGAAGACCTGGGCCTTCGAGGTGTGGGAGCAGCTGGGCGGGCGGGCGCCGGGGGCCGTCATCGTCCCGGCGGGGCACGGCTCCATGCTCATCGGAGCGCACAAGGGGTTCGGGGAGCTTCTGGCGGCGGGGCGCATCGAGCGCATGCCCCGGATCTACGCCGTTCAGGCGGCCCGCTGCGCCCCCCTGGCCCGAATGTGGGCGGAGGACCTGGATGCCCTCCCGGACCTCGCGGCCGAGGGCGCCCTCGCCGGGGGCGCCACCCTGGCCGAGGGGATCAGCATCGTGAAGCCGATCCGGTGGAAGCAGATGCTGGCCGCCGTGCGCGAGTCGGGCGGGGAGGTCCTCGCGGTGGAAGACGCCGCCCTTCCTCCCATCCTGCGGGAGATGGCGCGCCGGGGGGTTCTGATGGAGCCGACCAGCGCCGTGCCCTTCGCGGGCGCCAAGGCGCTCGCGCGCGCGGGGAAGCTGGCGGACCTCTCCACCGTCGTCATCCCGGTGACGGGACACGGCCTCAAGGCGGCGGACAAGCTGGAGAAGATTTTAGGCGGCTGAGCCTGAGCTGGGGCTGAGCCCCGGCCGCAAGGTCCGGGAGGGCCTCCAGGCC
>JAZGDQ010000102.1:0-9939 GCA_036477985.1 bacterium | reverse complement strand
TGGGCAAGGCGGCCGCCGCCACGCCCGCCCGAACCGCTTGCGGGGCCTTCAGCGCATGCCGCGGCGCCTCCAGGGCATCCTGGCCCTCCGCCTCCCCCGCGAGGGGGATTTCGCCTGCCCCCCGGGGCGGGGGAGCCAACGCCTCGCCCACGAAGGCGGGGAGGACGGCGAGCGCGTCCTCCCCGTTCTGGACCAGGTGGGCCCCCTCCCGGATGAGCTGGTGGCAGCCGGCGCTTCGGCCCGAATCGGCCGGGCCCGGAACGGCCATCACCTCGCGCCCCTGATCGAGCGCCAGGCGCGCCGTGATGAGGGCGCCGCTGCGCTCGGCGGCCTCGATGACGATGGTCGCCAGCGAGAGGCCGCTGATGATCCGGTTGCGCCGCGGGAAATTCTCCGCCCGCGGGGGCGTCTCCCAGGCGAACTCGGTGAGGACGGCCCCTTGGGCGGCGATCTCCCGGCGCAGCCCGGCGTGGTCGGCCGGGTAGTTCTTCTCCATGCCGCAGCCCAAGACCGCGAGGGTCCGCCCGCCCGCCTCGAGGGCGGCCTTGTGGGCCTCGGCGTCGATTCCGTAGGCCAGCCCGCTCACGACGGTGATGCCCTTGCGGGCGAGTCCGCCCGCAATCTCGCGGGCCATCCGCCTCCCGTAGCCGGTCGGCTTCCGCGTCCCGACCACCGACACGGCCAGGGCGTCCTCGCGGAGGATCTCTCCCTCGACGAAGAGGGCGCCCGGCGGGGAGAAGGTGTGGCGCAGGGACTCGGGATAAGCCTCCTCGACCCGGGTGACGATGCGGGCGCCGCCCGCCTCTGCCTTTTGGCGGATCCGGCGCGCCATGTCCACCGGAGGCTCGCTCTCGAGCGCCTGGCGCGCCCGGCGCCCCGCGATGCGGGCGAACTCGGCGGTCGGGGCCGCCAGCGCCTCCTCGGGCCCCCCGAAGGTGTCCACGAGGCGAACGAGCCGCTCGGGGGTGACGCCCGGCAGGGTCTGGAGGACGAGCCAGGCGTCCGCCTCGGTCGCCGGCCCGCCGGACCAGAGATTTCCGACCCATCCGCCCATGTCCGCTCCATTCGGTAGGCCGCCCCGATGCCGCAGGCCGGAGAAGCCCGTGGCCGCCCGCCTCCCGGCCCCTGCTTCCATACCACGGAAAACGCGTACCCTGTCAAGATGGGGAAATACAGCCGCGCCCGGGGGCGGTTTCACGAGGGCCGTGGCGGGGGCGAAGCGGAGGCGGGGAGAAGGAGGCGCCGGGTCCGGGGATCACCTGCGAATGCGGTTCCCCGAGAGGTTGAGCGATTTGAGCTTGGCGCGGGCCTTGAGGGTGAGGTTGTGTTTGGGAAACCGGTCCATCAGCTTCTCGAATTCGAGGGCGGCCCGGCGCGGATCCCGCATGCGGAGGAAGGTGAGCCCCCTTTTGTAGAAGGCGGCCGGCACTTTTCGGCTCTTCGGGTAGCGGGTGATGGTCTTCTCGAACTCCACCAGGGCGGTGAGGTACTCCTTGCGGTCGTAGTAGCTCTCCCCGAGCCAATACTGGGCGTTCCCGGCGAGCCGGCTCTTGGGAAAACGCTTCAGGAAGTTCCGGAAGCGAAGGGTGGCCTCGGCGCCCCGGTTTTCGCGGACGGCGCGGTAGGCCCGATTGTAGGCCTCCTGGGGGGTGACGGCGTAAGAGGAGGCGGGCGGCTTCGAGGGGCTCCGGGCGCTCTTTCGGGTCCGCGGGGCGGCGGCCTTCTTCCGGGCGCGGGGGCGGGATGCGGGGGCGGTCCTGCGGGAGGGACGGGAGGAGGCGGAGGGGCTGCGCCGCCGGGCGGAGGCGAGATCGCGCCGGAGCTTGGCGATCGCCTCCTCCAGCCGGCTCTGGCGCGCCTGGAGGCGGCGCACCTCGGTGGCGAGCCGCTTGGTTTGCTTCGAGGACTGGGAGAGGAGGACTTCGAGGCGCGCGCTCTGCTCCTGGGCCGCGACCACCTGCCGGGTCAGGAGGGCGAGGTCCTTCGAGGCGGCGGCGGGGATGGGGGCCCCTGCCGGCTCGGGCTCGTAGGGATCGTAGACGCACGCGTTGAGCCCGAGGAGGAGGAAGACGGCGGCAGTGAGAGCGCGCGTGCACTTCATCGTACGGCCTCGTCGAATACCGGCCTTCTCCGGTCGGCCGGAGCGGGCGGAGGGGGCGGTCAGATGGCGATGACCTCGAATCCCTCCTGGTGCAGTTCGGGGTCCGCCTTGATCACGAGCTGAACGTCGAGACTCTTCTCGAGCGACTCGACGTGCCGGCGCTCCTCCTCGAGGAGCAGGTCGGCCACGTCGGGGCTCACGTTCACGAGAAATTTGTCGCTGAGCTCATGGAGGCGGCGCAGGCGCCGCACCTCGCGGAGGGCCTCGAAGCTCACCGTGAGGGGGGATTTGATCGCCCCGCGGCCCTCGCAGTAGGGGCAGTCGCCGCACAGGACCCGCTGGAGGCTGTTCCGCACCCGCTTGCGCGTCATCTCGACGAGGCCGAGCTCGCTGATCTTGAGGATGTTCGTGCGGGAGCGGTCCTTGCGCAACTCCTCCTTGAAGGCGTTGAAGACCTTCGCCTTGCTCTCATCCCGCTCCATGTCGATGAAGTCGACGATGATGATGCCGCCCAGGTTGCGCAGCCGGAGCTGGGAGACGATCTCGCGGACGGCCTCGAGGTTCGTCTGGGCGATGGTCTCCTCCGGGTTGCGCTTTCCGACGAAGCGGCCCGTGTTGACGTCGATGGTGGTGAGCGCCTCGGTCTGGTCGATGACGATGTAGCCGCCGCTCTTGAGCCAGATGCGCTGCCCGAGGGCGCGCTCGATTTCGAGCTCGATGCCGTAGTGGTCGAAGATGGGCTCGTCGCTCGTGAAGCGCCGCAGCCGCGGGAGCAGGTGGGGGTAGAAGGTCTCGAGGAAGCTGCGGCACTTCTGGTGCTCCGCCTCGTTGTCGATCACCATCTCCTCGATGTCGGAGGTGAAGAGGTCGCGCACGGCCCGCTGAATCAGGGTGAGGTTGAGGTGGACTTGGGAGGGGGCCTGGGCCTTCTCGCTCCTGCGGAGGATGTCCTCCCACAGGGCGTGGAGAAAATTCATGTTCACCTCGAGCTCCTCGGCCGAGGTGCCCTCGCTCGCCGTGCGCACGATGTAGCCCGCCCCCGGCTGGCGGAACTTGCGGACGATATTCTTGAGGCGGCGGCGCTCCTCCTCGTCGCTGATCCGGCGGCTGATGCCGATCTGGTTGATGGTCGGCATGTAGACGACGTAGCGGCCGGGGAGGGCGATGTAGCTGGTGAGGCGCGAGCCTTTGGTGCCGATGGGCTCCTTGCTCACCTGGACGAGCACGTCCTGGCCGTCGCGGAGGAGGTCCTCGATCAGGCGCCCCTTGGAGGCCCGGCGGTTGCGGCGGCCGAGGCCGGCGGTCGGGAACTCGTGGGCGCCGTTTCGGTCGCCGTCCTCGCCGTTCGAGTCGAAATCGAGATCCTCGTCGTCCACATCCTCCTCGGCCCGCTCGGCCGCGATCTTGCGGTAGTTTTCGATCGATTCGATCGTGTCCACGTCGTTGACGTAGAGGAACCCGGCCTTCTCGAGGCCGATGTCCACGAAGGAGGCCTGCATGCCGGGCAGGACCTTCGTCACCCGCCCCTTGTAGATGTTGCTGACGATGCTCTTCTCGCTCTCTCGCTCGACGTAGAGCTCGGCGGCGGCCCCGTTCTCCAGGAGGGCGAGGCGCGTTTCGTAGGGCTCGGCGTTGACGATGATCTTAGAGGACAATTTCCACCGCCCCCTTCTTCTCCGCCGCCCACCACCGGATGGCGACCTTCCGCACGCGCGCGGCGAGGCAGGCCTCGGGCGAGGCGCCGAGGCAGGTGGCGAGGAGCTCGGAGATTTTCGGTGTGGCGCCCTCGGCGCGGCGGATGGCGAGGAAGAGCTCGACGACCGGCTCCCCGTCCGCCGTGCAGCCCTCTCCGCGGACCTCGAAGGCCTCGATGGCGGGGCGCGCGTCGAAGTGGATGACCTTCCCCTTCCGCTCGCGCACGATCTCGATGCGCTCGGCCGCGAGGGTGCGGACGGCGGCGGCCTCGGCCGCGGCGAGGCCCGAGACGCCCCCGCCGAGCGCGCCGGAGGGGAGGGATATCTCGAAGATGGAGACGGCGGCGGCCCGGGCCGCCGAGGGGGCGCCATCCCGGAGCCGCCAGGCCGCCCGCGGGCGCAGGCCCTCGGGGAGGGCGCGCTGGAGGCGGCGGAAGACATCGCCCGCCCGGAGCGGGCCGTCGACCTCGAGAAGGGTGATGTCCACCACCTCGGCCCGGCTCTCCACCCCGACCGGGAGGGCCGGGGAGAAGACGATCTTCGGGTGGGGGTTGAACCCCTTCGAGTGGGCCATCCGCAGCCCCCCCCGGCGGGCCGCCCGGATGAAGGTCCGGAGAACCTCGAGGTGGCTCAGGAAACGGAGGTCGCCTTCTTTCCCGAAGAGGAAGCGGAAGCGGACGGCTGGAAGCTCCTCGGCCTCGGCCGCGAGGCCCGGGTTGTCCTCCCCGGCGCCCTCGAATCCGAAGGGGACGGGGCCGCCCTCGCGCGCAGGATCGCGCCGGCGCTTGGCGCGGGAGCGGGCGGCGGCCTGCGCTTTGTACAGGGAGAGCTCGACCGGCTCGGAGGGGGGCACGTCCACGCCCGGCGCGAGGTCGGCGGCCGGCACGGGGTCGCCGCCCGGCGCAGGGTTGCAGGCCCCGGCGAGGGGGAGGGCGCCCTCCGGCGCGGGCATGGGCTTGGCGTAGTGGTATTTGATGCCCTTGTAGTTGTCCAGGATGCCGCAATGGCCGCAGGACTCGTAGCGGCAATCCCCCACCGTGACCTCGCGCAGGGCGCGGTCCCACTCGGCGCGCTGGTAGGCCTTCGTGACGCCCGGGTCGAGGATGTCCCAGGGGAGGGGCTCCTCGGCCGGGATCTCGCGGTGGGCGTACCACTCCGGGTCGATGCCGCAGGCCGCGAAGGCCTCGCGCCACTTGGCGAAGTCGAAGAACTCCATCCAGCCGTCGAACTTGCACCCCAGGTCCACGGCCTTTTCGATGACCTCGGCCAGGCGGCGGTCCCCCTTGGAGATGACGGCCTCGAGGAAGCTCACCTCGGGGTCCGACCAGCGGAGGCGGATCCGCCGGTCGGACGCGTGGCGCTTGATGAAGGCGAGCTTCTCGGAGATCTCCTCCCGCCGGTTCTGGGGGAACCACTGGAAGGGGGTGTGGGGCTTGGGGACGAAGGTGGAGAGGCTCACGTTGATGAAGCGGAACCGCTCCCCCGTGCGGCGCGAGCGCATCTGGGCGCAGGCCATGAGCATCTCGGCCATCTGGCGCAGGTCCTCGAGGGTCTCGGTCGGCAGGCCCAGCATGAAGTAGAATTTCACGCCCGGCCAGCCGGCGTCGAGGATGTCGGCGAGGTTGCGGCGCAGATCCGTCTCGGTGAGCACCTTGTTGATCACGTTGCGCAGCCGCTCGCTCCCCGCCTCGGGCACCAGGGTGAAGCCGGTGCGCCGCACCCGGGCGATCTGGGCGAGCAGCTCGGGGCTCATGGCGCCCACCCGCAGGGAGGGGAGGGAGAGCGCTGTCTGCAGCGGGGCGAGGCGCTCCATCATCCGCGGGACGAGGCCCTTGAGGGGCTGGTAGTCGGCGATGCAGAGGGAGGAGAGGCTGATCTCCTCGTAGCCCGTGCGGCGGAGGGACTCCTCGGCCAGCTCGAGCACCTTCCAGGGGTCGCGGTCGCGCACGGGCCGGTAGATCGTCCCGGCGTGGCAGAAGCGGCAGCCCCGGGTGCAGCCGCGCTGGACCTCGAGCGTCACCCGATCGTGGATCACCTGGGTGTAGGGGACGATGGGGGCGGTCGGGTGGGGCGAGTCGTTCAGATCCTCCAGGACGCGGGCGAGGACGCGGCGATTCCCCCCCTCCGCGTGGCGGTAGCGGAGGATTCTTCCGTCCGGGGCGTGCTCGGCGGTGTAGCGGCTGGGCACGTAGACCCCCCGCAGGCCCTCGAGGCGCTCGAGCAGGGCCGCGCGGGGCGCGCCCGAGCCGCGCCAGGCCTCGTGCACCTCCACTATCTCGAAGAAGAGCTCCTCCCCGTCCCCCAGGGCGACGGCGTCGAAGAAGGGCGCCATGGGCTCGACGTTGAAGGCCACCGGCCCGCCGGCCACGACGAGGGGGTCCTCCCGGCGCCGATCGGCCGCCCGCCGGGGGATGCCGGACAGGTCGAGGAGGCGCACGACGTTGCTCGCGGCCAGCTCGTAGAGGAGGGAGACGCCCAGGATGTGGAAATCCCGGACCGGGGTGCGGCTCTCCAGGGTGGTCAGGGGGGCCCCCCGCCGCCGGAGAATCTCCTCGAAATCGCCCCAGGGGAGGAAGACGCGCTCGGCGGCCAGCCCCTCCCGCCCGTTCAGGAGGTGGTAGAGGATGCGGATGCCGTTGTGGGACATCCCCACTTCGTAGGTGTCGGGAAAGGCGAGGGCCACCCGCGTGCGGACCCGGGAGAGGTCCTTGTGCACGGAGTTCACCTCGTTCCCCAGGTAGCGCGACGCCTTCTGGACGAACGGGAAAACTTCGCGCGGATAGTCCAGCACGGCCGATTTTCGCATAGAAACTCCAACGCCTGGAGGGCGCGGGCGCTCCCGCGCCGCCGGCGTTTTTCACCTCCTGCGGGGCGGGGGCATGCCCCCGCAGCTCGCCCTCATAGTGAGGGTTTTAGAAGGAGTTTTCAACTTCGGGCCGGGAGCGGGGAGCGGGGCGGGGCGGCGGGCGGCCGATCCGACCCATCGGCCGCCGTTTCCTCACTTTTCGGGCAGGAGGAAGGGGGACTCGGTGCCGAGGGAGAAGGAGGTCGAGCTCTTGCGCCGAAGCCGCACGTTGAGCACCAGGGCGACGGCCAGGAAGGAGGTGAGCGAGGCGCTCCCCCCATAGCTCACCAGGGGGAGGGGGATTCCCACGATGGGGATGAGGCCCAGCGTCATCCCGATGTTGAGGATCATGTAGAGGAAGAAGGAGGAGCCCACCCCGACTGCGATCAGGGTCCCCTGCTTGTCGCCCGCCTGGAGGGCGGTGTGCATGCACCGCTGGATGAAGATCAGGAAGAGGAGGAGGAGAACCGTCGCCCCCACGAGGCCGACCTCCTCGCTGAGGACGGAGAAGATGAAGTCGGTGTGCTTCTCGGGCAGGAAGTGGAGGCGGCTCTGGGTCCCCTGGAGCAGCCCCTTTCCCCATATCTCCCCGCTCCCGACGGCGATCTTGCTCTGGAGGCTCTGGTAGCCCGCCCCGAGGGGGTCGAGGTCGGGGTTGAGGACGGTGAGAATGCGCTGCCGCTGGTACGCCTTCAGGAAGAACCATCCCACCGGGGCGATGACGAGCCCCAGGGCCCCGAGCGAGAGCAGGACCCGCCTCCGCACCCCCACGATGAGGACCATGACGGCGGCCACCATGAGGATGGTCATGGCGGTGCCGAGGTCGGGCTGCTTCGCCACCAGGGAGACGGGCAGGAGGACGAGGAAGGCGGGGAGGATGAGATCCCGGAAGCGGAGGAGGTCGTTGCTCTCGCGCGCCCCGAAGTGGCGGGCCAGGAGGAGGATGACGACGAGGCGCAGGAGTTCGGAGGGCTGGACCCGCAGGGGGCCGAAGACGAGCCAGCGCTGGGCTCCGTACACCGTGCGGCCCGAGATGAGGACGAGGACGAGGAGGGCGATGACGAGAATATAAAGAAAGTAGGCCCACCGGGTGAAATGGTGATAGTCGATGAGGAGGATGAGCGACATGACGACCAGCCCGAGGGCGGACCACAGGGCCTGCTTCCAGTGGAGGGCGTTTCCCAGGAGTTGGGTGTTGGTGTGGATGGCGCTGTAGATCATCAGGACCCCGATGGACGAGAGGAGGAGGGTCACGATGATCAGGAGCCAGTCGAGCTGGGCGAGGGAGCGCCGCAGGGAGGAGATGGGGCTCGGCCCGGCGAAGGCTCCCCTCATGGGCGCGCCTCCCCGAGGGCCGGGGCCGAGGATGCGGTTTGCGTCCCCCCCGGCTTCTTCTTGGTTTGTGCGGCGGGCGCCTCCTTGCCCAGGTAGAAGGCGATCAGCTGGCGGGCGATGGGGGCGAAGAAGGAGCCCGGCCGGCCGGCGTGCTCTCCCAGGATGGCCAGCGCGATCCGGGGCTTCTCGAAGGGGGCGAAGGCGATGAACCAGCTGTGGTCGCGGTATTTGCGCGGGAGATTTTCGGGCTTGACCTTGCGTCCGGTGAGCTCGAGGCGGACCGTCTGGGCGGTGCCCGTCTTTGCCGCGACCCAGACGCCGGGAATCCGGGCCTTCCTCGCCGTTCCCCGCACGCCGTTCACCACCTCCCATAGTCCCTTGCGGACGAGGGCGAAGACCTCGGGCTTGAGCGGGATCCGCCGCAGGGGGGTGGGCTTGTGGCGGAAGATGGTCTTGCCGTCCACGGTGAGGGCGCGGCGCACGATGTAGGGCTTCCAGAGGGTGCCCCGGTTGGCGACGGCGGCGATGAGGTTGGCCGCCTGGAGGGGGGTGATGAGGATGAAGCTCTGCCCGATCGAGACGCTGATGGTCTCCCCTGGGTACCATTTCTCCTTGAAGCGCCGCCGCTTCCAGGCGTCGGAGGGGACGAGCCCGCCCTTCTCGCGGGAGTCGAACTGGGTCGGGCTCCCCAGGCCGAACATGCGGGCGTAGCGGGCGATTCGCGAGATGCCCAGCTTGTTCCCCACGGTGTAGTAGTAGATGTCGCAGCTCTGGGCGAGGGACTGGACCAAGTTCATGTAGCCGTGTCCGCCGGTCTTCCAGCCCTGGAACACCCGGCCCCCGAAGGGGAAGGTGCCGTTGCAGAAGACTTGGTCCTCGGGGCCCATGACGCCCTCGGAGAGGGTGGCGAAGGCCATGATGATCTTGAAGATCGAGCCCGGCGGGTACTGGCCGCGCGTGGCGCGGTTCTCGAGGGGGTGCAGCGGATTTTCCCGCAGCCCGCGCCAGGTTTCGGGGCTGATGCCCGCGGCGAAGAGGTTCGGGTCGATCGAGGGGTTGCTCGTCATGGCCAGGATGGCGCCGTCGTTCGGATCGAGAGCGACGATGCTGCCCTCGTAGCCGGCGAATAGCTCCTCGGCCTTGGCCTGGAGGCCGTAGTCCATGGTGAGCTCGATGTTGTATCCCGGCTTTTGGACGAAGGGGCGGATCACCCGCAACTCGCGGCCGTAGGCGTCGACCTCGACCTGCTTGTAGCCGCTCGCTCCGCGCAGGAATCTCTCCTGGTGGCGCTCGACGCCGTACTTCCCGATCAAATCGCCCAGGCGGTAGCCCTGCTTCTTGCGCCGGCGAAGCTGGCTCTCGTTGATCTCCCCCAGATAGCCCAGGAGATGGCCGGCGAGGCTGTTGTAGTGGTAGCGGCGCGAGGGCGCGACCTGGAGGAAGACGCCGGGCAGGTCGGGGCGGTGCTCCTCGATGTAGGCGACGATCTTCCGGTCCACGTCGGCCTTGACGAGGAAGGGGCGGAAGGAGTTGGCCGAGCGTATCTTCCGGCGCAGCGCCTCGCCCGGCTGCCCGATGAGGCGGGCGAGGAGGCGCACGGTGCGCTTGCGGTCCTTCAGGTCCTCCTTGATGAGGTAGAGGTTGAAGGAGGGCCGGTTGTCGGCCAGCTGCCTCCCCGTGCGGTCGAATATCCGCCCCCGGGGGCTGCGCACGAGGCGCGAGGCGATGCGGTTGTTCTCCGAGAGGTAGCGGAACTCCTCGCCGTGGAGCGCCTGGAGGAACCAGAGGCGGATGAAGAGAACGAAGATGAGGAGGCTGAAGAGGGTGGCCAGAAGGCGCACCCGGCGGCGGAAGCTTTCGGGGGTGTCGAAGTTGAGGCGGTGGAAGGAGGAGGGAGACATGGGCGCTTAGATCCCGCCCGGGTAGGGGACGCCCCCCGCCGGGGGAGCGGTGCGCGCCTGGGC
>JAZGDQ010000101.1:0-4092 GCA_036477985.1 bacterium | reverse complement strand
GGCCCTGGGCGACGGGGTGATGCGGATCGCCGCGCAGGGATTTCACCCGCCCCTCCTCGACCGTGAGGAGGAGGCTGCAGGCGTCCGGGCAGTCGAGGGGACAGATGGTCTGAAACTCTTTCTTCATGTTCCGCCTTCCTCGCAAGGAGGACCCGCGGGGGGCCGGCCCGCCCGAATGGTGTCACCCTCCGCCCGGCCGGCGCAACCGCCCCTTCCCTCTCTCCCCGAATGAGGGCGGGGGCGGCTGTGATAAGATGCCCTTTCACCCGGGCGGAGGAGGGATTCGATGAGAATGCGCCTTCTGGCGGCCCTGCTCGCCCTGGCCGCCGCCCTCCTCGCCTTCGCCTCCCCGGCGGGGGCGGCCCGAATCCGCGTCTCCCAGGAGTCGCGCCCCGGGCGGGGTGACTTCGACCGCAACGTCCTGGGCTTCATCGACGCCATGTGGGGCCGGGGGATGACCGCCGCCCGGTTCTACGCCTACACCGAGGTCGCCGAATACTCCTACAACGGCCCCCATCCCCGCCTTCGGCCCGACGTCTCCCACCTCTTCCTCGTCGAGGCGAAGGAGGGGCTCGTCCTCTTCATCGTCCACGACCGGCCGAACGACCCCGACGGCGGGAGCGCGGCGATGCGCTTCGAGCTGGCGGGCGACCCCGACGGCGCCCGCGTCCTCGTCATGGACGATCCCTACAGCGACTTGGACAGCTACGAGGGCAGGTCCGGGGGCCGGTCCTTCGTCTCGCGCCACGGCTGGTACCCCTGCTGCACGGACGGCCTCGCCCTGGGAACCCTCGATGGGAGCTGGAAGCTCCTCGTTCAGTTCGGCGAAGAGAACGATGAGGCGGAGTTCATCCCCATCAGCGGCCTCAAATCCTGGCTCGCCTTCTCGGCCAACGGCGCCCGCGTCCCCCTCAAGCTGGAGCGGGGGAGAAGGGTCCGCCTCGAGCCCATCGGCCCCCTCGTCCGTCATGCCCCGCCGGGCCGCGCGCCGGGCGCCCGCCCTCCCCGCCTCACCGCTTCATCGAAGAGGTCTGTGATAAGATAGGGGCCGTTTGAATTCCGCGTTCCTCCCGGCCGCCCGGCGCATCCCGATGTGCGGTGCGCCAACCCCGCCCGGATGCGGTTTGCCGGGAGGCCCGGGGCTGCGCCGTTTCACGCTTTCATGAATCCATCTTGAGGAGATCGGACCTGTGGCGGATTCGGGATTGAAGGGGAAGTGGGCGCTCATCCTGGGCTCAAGCAGCGGCTTCGGGGGGGCGAATTCGCTCCGCCTCTCCCGGGAGGGGATGAACATCTTCGGCGTCCACCTGGACCGGAAGACGACCCTCCCCAACGCCGGACGCATCCAGGAGGGGATTCGCGCGAACGGGGCCGAGGCGGTCTTCTTCAACGTGAACGCCGCCGACGCCGAGGCGCGCGCGAAGGTGCTCGACGAAATCGAGGAGCGGCTCGGGGAGGAGGGGCGGGGCGACTTGCGCCTCCTCCTCCACAGCCTCGCCTTCGGCACGCTGAAGCCCTACATCGCCGAGGACCCGAATGACGCCCTCACCCAGAAGCAGATAGAGATGACGCTCGACGTGATGGCGCACAGCCTCGTCTACTGGACCCAGGGCATCCTCGCCCGCGGGCTCATGGGCGAGGGCGGTCGCATCTTCGCCATGACGAGCGCGGGCGGCCACCGCATCTGGCCTAACTACGGCGCCGTCTCGGCGGCCAAGGCGGCGCTCGAGAGCCACATCCGCGTCCTCACGGTCGAGCTCGCCCCCAAGGGCATCACGGCGAACTGCGTTCAGGCGGGGGTGACCGACACCCCGGCGCTGCGGAAGATTCCGGGCAACGAGGAAATGATCGAGCACTCCAAGCGGGTGAACCCGCACGGGCGGCTCACCACGCCCGAGATGGTGGCCGACGCCATCGCCCTCTTCGCGGCCTCGGGCTCGAAGTGGATGACGGGGAACATCATTCGGGTGGACGGCGGGGAGGACATCGCCGGCTGAGCCCCTCGGGAGAGGCATCGCCCCCGGAAGGGGCATCGCCCCCGGAGGGGGGCATCGCGCCGGGGAGGGTGGCCGCCCCATCCGCCCCACCCTCGCACATCCGTCCGCCCCGGGAGGGGCATCACCCCCGGAGAGAGAAGTCATGGAGGGGGCGCGCTGGAAGAGCTGGACCGGCCTCCTCTTCATGCTCTTCGGCGGCGCTCTCTTCCTCTTCGACCTGGGACCTTCCTTCGACGATCTTGCGGCCGCGGACGACTCCTACACCTTCTCCCTCCGCTTCCTGGGCGGCCGCCTGATCCGCCTTCCCGTCGGCGCCGAGATCGCCCGCGCCGCCCTCGCCCTCCTGCGCTGGGCCGTCCCGGGCGCGCCCTTCCTCATCGGCGCCCTCTTCCTCTTCCTCGACACCCCGTCGGGGGAGCGGTGGGCGCACGCCCTGGCCGAGTGGATGAAGCGGAGGGAGGAGGGCTGAGCCCGCCCCCGGACTCTCGGCCCGCCCCCGCGGGGCCTACGCGCTCCCGGGCGCCGGCGCGCTCCTCCCCGGCATCCGGCCCGCCCCCCGGCGGCGCCAGAAAAAAGCCCGCCCCGCGAAGCGCGGGACGGGCTTTTCTTCTTCCGAGGGGCGCGGCTAGCGCTTTTTCTTGGCGGCCTTGCGGCGGGGGGCCGCCTTCTTCGCGGGCGCGCCGGCCATTCCGGGAAACTTGAAGGAGTTCTTTTTCGGGTCGATGCCCATGAGCTTGGCCAGGGTCCCGCCGAGGAACTCGCGCTTCAATTCCTTCGTGATGGCCGGATAGCCCCACTTCTCCTGCAGCTCCTCGTCGATCTCGAGCTTGAGGATGGCCTCGACCGACTGGTGCGGGTCCGAGGCCGGCCAGTCGCTCCCCCAGATGAAGCGGTTGTAGCCGACGATCTGGAGCGTCGTCCCCACCATGTGGGCGAAGCGGTGGGGGGAGCGCATGAGCCAGGGGAGGAGGATGGAGTAGCTGACGTAGATATGGGGATGCTTCCACATCAGCATGACCAGCTCTTCCCACTGGGGGTAGCCGGCGTGGTAGGCGACGATCTTGAGGTCGGGGAAGTCGGAGGCCACGTCGTCGAGCAGGACGGGGAAGGTGTAGCGGGTGGGGCCCAGCCGGATGGTGATCCCGGTGTGGAAGAAGGCGACGATGCCCCTGTCCTGGCACATCTCGTAGACCGGCCAGAGGCGGCGGTCGTTAATCGCGCAGTCCTCGGGCTGGTAGAACTTCGTCGTGAGGAAGTTGTAGTTGTCGTGGAGGTACTCGAGCTCCCAGAGGATGTCCTTGGTCTTGCGCTTGGAGAAGGGCCCCACGTTCGAGCAGCCGATGATCCGGTCGGGGTATTTCTCCATGGCGTCGATGACGTGCTGGTTGGTCGAGAACGGCGCGCTGTCGCCCGCGGTGTCGATGAAGGACTCGCGCATGAGGCAGATCTGGTCCACCCCGGAGCGGTTCATGTCCGTCATGATCTTGTCGATGTTCCAGTCCATCCCGGGGTGTATGGCCGCCGGCTTGCCCGTGCGGTGATCTATCCACTGCCACCAGTTGCACATCTTGTGGGCGTACTCGAAGGTCTTGGTCCCCTCGAAGTACTTGATGAAGCGCCGGTAGTCCTCGGGCATGACGTGGACTTCGCAATCGCAGACGTAGTAGTCGTTCGCCGTCTCCCCCGTCTCCGGGTTCGAGGGCAGCGGCATCTTCGTGTTGTACTCTGGAACCTTCTTCGCCGCTCTGGCCATCTTGCTCCTCCCGTCTGATGTCTCCCCAACCCGGCGGGCCGGCGCCCGGCGCGCAACCACCGCCCTCCCCATTCCGCATGCCGGGATTTGCCCGAAAACCAAAGTGCCCGTATGGTAGGCTCCAGTGGATTCGGTGTAAAGGGCGGCCCCCCCCGGGCGGGCCCCCCCCAACGGACGAGGTTCCGGCGAATGCCCCCGACCGATGTCCGAAAGACGTTCACCTTGTGCGCCCCCCACTGCGGGAATTACCCCTGCAGCTTCGAGGTCGAGACCCGGGGAGAGGAGATCCTCTCCTTCCGGCCCAACCCCCGGATGCGCCTGAAGCCCTGCATCAAGGGATTC
>JAZGDQ010000100.1:0-2140 GCA_036477985.1 bacterium | reverse complement strand
AATCAGCGGGAATAACAGAGGTCCGGGCCGGAGACGGCGAAAATTTTGTTTATGTCATTGATTTTTATGTGATTAACCCCTTCCCGGCAATGAGGCGAATCGTCCCAACTCCCTGGAATTGTTGGGGTTGAAGCTGTCCCACACAGGGTTATCCACATCCTATCCACGGGGGCGGGGGAAGGGGCGGCCAGGCCGGGGCGCGCTCCCGCGCGCCACACTCTCGCGCGCACACTCCCGCGCGCCACACTCCCGCGGGGCATGCTCCCGCATGCCACAGCCCCTTTTCCTCCTCCCCGGGGTTGCCCTATCCTCCGGTTTCCACGTTCGCCGCCGGAGGGTGTCCGGATTCGGCGGACCTCTCACTCCTCCAAACCAACTCCGGAGCGCACGGATGAAAGCGGCTTTGCTCGAGGCCCCCCGCAAGATGAACGTGGGCCCCCAGACCGATCCCGAGCTCCCCGCCGGCCACGTCCTCGTCCGGGTGGCCGCCTCGGCCATCTGCGGGACCGACGTGAGCATCTGGGCGGGCAAGATGCCCTCGCGGATGCCCCTCATACCCGGCCACGAGTGCACCGGGGTGGTCGAGGAGACGGGCGCCGGGGTGAGCCTCCTCAAGCGGGGCGATCGCGTGGTCCTCAACCCGACCACCAGCTGCGGCGCCTGCTTCTACTGCGTGCGGGGGCAGACGAACCTTTGCCTCAAGGGCGGCCTGCGCGGGCGCGAGGTTCCCGGCACCTTCGCCGAGTACGTCGCCGTGCGCGAGACCGAGGCCTACGTCCTTCCCGGCAACGTGGACTTCGGCGCCGCGACGAACTTCGTCGGCCTCTACACGGTGGTCTACGCCCAGCGCAAGGCGCCCTACATCCCGGGCGGGCGGGTGGCCATCCTGGGGCAGGGGAGCAGCGGCCTCCTCCACACCCAGCTCGCCAAGGTCTCGGGCGCCTCCCGGGTCATCGCCGTCACGCGCAGCCCCTGGAAGCTCGAGATGGCCAAGAAGATGGGCGCGGACGATCTCGTCCCCGCGGGCGAGGGGGACCCGGTCGCCGCCGTCCGCGATCTCACCGGGGGGCTGGGGGCCGACCTGGTCATCGAGACCGCCGGCGCGGCCCAGACCATCCGCCAGGCCTACGAGATGGTCCGCCCGGGCGGGGCCATCCTCCAGTTCGGCATCGGCCCCGCCGAGGTGGACGGCGTCCCGGCCCAGACCTTCTACTTCAAGGACATCACCGTCATCGGCTCGCGCGCGGGCCTCTCGGAGGATTTCGACCGCGCCCTCCGCCTCGTGGCCTCGGGCCAGATCGACCTCGCGCCCTTCGTCACCCACCGCTTCCCCCTCGATGAGATACAGCGGGGCTTCGAGTTCATCGACGGCGGGGGGGACGGCGGAACCCTGCGCGCGGTCATCGATATCGGCGGGGCGGGCTAGCCCCGCGCGCGCGGGAGCAGGTCCCTTCGGGGGAGGAGACATGCCGCTGACCTATCCGCTGGTCCACATCGACGACGTCGCGCCCGAGCGCATGAACGCGGGCGAGGGCTGGGCCATCTCCGAGTTCCGCCTTCCGATCACCAAGAAGGAGGGCAGCTCGACCACCGCGTTTCACTCCCGCTTCCGGGCGGGCTCCTCCCACAAGAAGCACCTCCACACCGACGCCGAGGAGTACGTCTACTACATCCGTGGCGGCGGGGTGGCCGGGGCCGGCGAGGGGCGGATCGAGATGCGCACGGGCTCCTTCCGCCTGAACCCCCTGAACGTGGAGCATTGGTACTGGAACCAGGGCGGGGAAGAGCTCGTCGAGGTGGTCGGCTTCTACACCGGCGCGGGGAGCGTCGAGGAGACCGGCTACGTCTACAAGGGCGAGGTGACCGAGGAGGACGTCACGCGCGCGGCGGGGCCCTACGCCCACCCCGCGGGCAACGTCGCCGACGTCCCGCCCGAGGAGATGGACGAGGGCCAGGGCTGGCGGATCAGCGAGTTCCGCCTCTTGCTGAGCGCGCGGGAGGGCTGCGCGAGCACGCTGTTCCACGCGCGCTTCATGCCGGGCGCCGTCCACAAGAAGCACCTGCACGAGAACTGCGACGAGATCTACTACATCATCAGCGGACACGGCCTCGCGGGCGCCGGCCCCGACCGGGTGGAGGT
>JAZGDQ010000010.1:0-2474 GCA_036477985.1 bacterium | reverse complement strand
TGGGCAGGCCCATGGCGCGCCGCCTGCTCGCAGCCGGCCACCCCCTGGCCGTGACCAACCGCAGCCGCCCGGCCGTCGATGCGCTGGCCGCCGAGGGGGCCGTCCCCTGCGCGAACCCCGCCGAGGTGGCCGCCCGGGCCGAGGTCGTCTTCACCATGCTGCCGGACGCCCCCGACGTGGAGAAGGTCGTTTTCGGGGAAAACGGCCTGGAGGGCGCCCTGCGGCCGGGGAGCGTCCTGATCGACTCGACGAGCAACCACCCCGCATGCGCCGCCCGGGTGGCCGAGGCCCTCTCCGCCCGGGGGGCGGAGATGCTCGACGCTCCGGTCTCGGGCGCGCCCGAGGGGGCCGAGAGCGGAACCCTCGCCATCATGGCCGGGGGGCCGCGGGCCGTCTTCGAGCGCTGCCGCCCCCTCCTCGAACATCTGGGGCGGAAGGTGGTCCACGGCGGGGAGGCGCCGGGGTCGGGCTGCGTGGCCAAGCTGGCGAACCAGATCCTGGTGGGCGTCACCTTCCTCGGGGTGGCCGAGGCGCTCGTCTTCGGGACCAAGGCGGGGCTCGACCCCGCCGCCCTGGTCGAGGGGCTGGGCGCGGGACTGGCCCGGTGCGGCGCCCTCGAGGTCAAGGCCCCCAAAATCCTGAGCGGGGATTTCCGCCCGGGCGGGAGGGTGCGGAGCCACATCAAGGACATGCGCTACGCCCTGGAGAAGGCGGGCGAGCTCGAGATGTCCCTGCCGGCGGCCGGCCTCGTCGCCGAGACGTTCGCCGCCGTCGAGGCCGCGGGCGAAGGCGACCTCGATCACATCGCCATCATCCGGGCCGTCGAGCGGGCGGCGGGCGTCGAGGTCCGCGCGCGCGGGTGAGGCCCCTTCGCCTCCCCCCGGGGGGCGCGGTATACTCGCCGGGGCGGCTTCGCCTCCCGCCGTTTTCGATATGAATCCGATTGGGAGCGTTCCTTGAAGCTCGAGCCGGTTCTGGCCAAGCTGAACGCGATTCGCAAGGACACCGAGGGGGAGGGCGGCGTCGAGGAGGAGGCCGCCTATCGCGCCTTCTGCTACATCTCCTACGAGGTGGGCCCCTTCGGCGAATTCGTCGAGAGGGGAAAGATCCCCGCCGGGAAGAAGGGGGTCGCGCCCGGCCCGCGCGCGCGCGAGTTGTTCGCCGCCCTGGAGGCGTTGCGCGAGGAGGTGTCGGACGACGAGGAGGACATCGAATTCGTCGCCCTCGACAAGGCGGCGGGCTTCCTCTCCCACACCCTCGGGGATTTCCAGGCCTACCTCGATGAGGCCGGCGCCTGACCCCGTGCGCGGCGGCTGGCCGCCTCCTTCATCTTTCCCGGAGAGGAATTTCCGCCGCGGGATCTTTTCGGAGGGGGCCGCCGATGGGCATTCGATTCCGCCTGGTTCTCCCTCTCCCGATTCTTTTCCTCCTCCTTCTCTTCCTCCTCGCATGGGGGAGCCCGGCGGCCTCCCGCGCGGAGCCCGCACGCCGCACGGAGCCCGCACGCCGCACGGCGCCCGCGCGCCGCGCGGAGTCCGCGCCCCGAACGGCGCCCCCCCTTTCCGGCTCCGTCATCTACCGCTACGAGATCGTCCCCACCCGGAGCCGGGTGTCGTTCACCTTCCGCGGGCTGGCCCTCCCCTTCGACGGCCACTTCAGCGTCATCGGGGGCGAGCTGTTCCTGGGCGGCTCCGGCTCCATCCCCGAATCGCGTGCGCGGATTTGGATCCGGACGCACTCGGTGAAGGCGGGCGGCGAGCTGCAGACGAGCATGCTCCGGAGCCTGGTCCTCGAGGCGGACCGCCACGAGTCCATCGAGCTTCTCATCACCGGGGCCGAGGAGGTCAAGCCCGTCCGGCGGCGGAAGAAGGAGAAGATCTACAGGTTGCGCCTCCACGGGCGGCTGCGGATGCACGGGGTGGAGCGGAACGTCGCCCTCTCCATCCGCCTGGCCGACACGGGGACGGAGCTGTTCATTCGGGGGACCACCACCATCCGCCTCTCTGACTTCGAGATGTCCCGCCCCCGGGTGCTCCTCCTCATTCCGGGCTCGGACACGGTGGAGGTGTCCGCCCGCTTCGTGGCCCGCCCCGCCCCGAAAAAGAAGGGACGCTAGGGGCGCAGGGGCCCCCTCCCCGGGGCCACCCCGCTCGGCCCGGGGCCGCCCCGTTTGGCGGGCGCCGGGGCCGGGGTGGTAAGATGCCCGCAGCCTCGGCGGCGATTCGTTTCGCCGCCTCATCTCACCTCGGGAGAGAGACGTTGGATTTCGAGTTCACCGAGCTTCAGCAGAGCGTGCGGCGGATGATGAAGGACTTCGTGGACCGGGAGGTGCGCCCGATCGCGATGGAGTACGAGCTGGAGGACCGCTACCCGGCCCCCATCGTCGAGAAGATGCAGGAGCTGGGCTTTTTCGGCTTCACCATTCCGGAGGAGTACGGCGGGAGCGGGATGGACGAGGTGTGCTACGCCATCGC
>JAZGDQ010000001.1:0-15031 GCA_036477985.1 bacterium | reverse complement strand
CGGAGATCCCAGCCCCCTTCCGTGTCCAGCGGCTTGAGGCGGACTCCCCAGTCCCCTCCGTAGACGAGATGGGCCACACCCTGGCCCGAATCCGAAACCGGAATGTAGAGAGCGGGAGTCGGCGTCCCGCCGCCTTCGCTGCTCCAGCCCGTCACGCGGTACGCGCCCTCCGGCCTGCCGGGCTCGGCATAATGGACTTTCGACACCGGAACCGGATCGTTCAACGCCTCATACACCATTTGGGGCATATACCCGCAGTTGTCGTTCTCTTCGACCTCGATGGAGACCGACTCAGCCACCTTTCAGGCTCCTCCTGGCGAGGCCGGGGCGCTTTCCGGCGCCGGCGCCGGCTCCTTCTCCCGGGCGCCCGTGAGGTTCCCGCCCGCGCCCCGGCTGTGAAAACCAAATAAGCGCCGCGCCCCCGGCCGCCGCATGCGAACGCCCCAGTCGCCCTTGCGGTGGCGCCTCCCCGGGGGAGGCGCCCACCTCCCCTCACCCTACAAGAACCCGCGCCAGATGGTCCGCCATGGGGTGGCGCGAGACGTGCGCCAGGTTGTGGCAGCAGTGGATCCCCTCCGGCTCGTACTGGGTGACGATCTCGCTCGCGTTGACGGCCTCCCGCTCCAGCCGCTCCGCCTGCGAGAAGGGGATGAGGTCGTCCTTCATTCCGTGCTGAATGTAGAGCGAGCAGCGGATCTCTTCGGCCCACCCCGAAAGGTCGATGAACCGCAGGGTCTCCTTTCCCCGCGCGGGGTCGGTGTTCCCGCTGCAGTAGGTGAAGCCGTTGCGGGTGACGGCGTTCATCTCCTCCCAGAAGGTCTGCAGCTCGTACAGCGCCCCCCAGCAGACGCAGACCGAGATGCGCCCATCGTGGGCCGCGCTCTTGGGGGCGTAGTGCCCGCCCAGGCTCCGCCCCAGGACGCCCAGGCGTGCGGCGTCGATCTCCGCCCGGGTTTCGAGGTGGTCGATGACGGCCGAGGTGAAGCGCTCGAAGTCGGGCCGCATCGGGGTCTGGAAGAACATCTCGCCCTGCCCCGGCCCGTCGAAGGCGAAGGTCGCCATCCCCCGGTCCAGGCACATGCGCTCGAAGAGGAAGCTCTCCTCCTTGGTGCTCTCCAGCCCGCCGATGAGGATGACGCAGGGCGGCCTCTCGGCGCCCGGGGGGAGGCGCAGGTAGCCGGGAATCGAAAACGCATCCAGCGGAATCTCCACCCGCTCCGCCGGGGGGTGGAACAGGGGCGCCGCCCGGCGGTAGAGATCCACCTTCTTCTTCTGGCCCGCCTCGCGCAGGTCGGGCCGCTCGAACATGTAGAACTGGGCGTAGTGGTAATACATGCAGGCGCGCCAGAGCATCTCGCCGGCCGAGACGGCGTGGCCGCCCGCCCGCCGGCCTTCGGCCAAGCTCTCGTAGCGGTCGCCGATGTCGGTCAACACCTCGTACCAGTCGCCCCACCCCGTGCACCGCGCCAGGATCTCCTCCATGTCGGCGGGTTGAAGACCGTCGCCGATCATCCTCGCTTTGCTGCTCTCCATCACCTCGGCGATGACCTCTCGGCTCACGGCGTCTCCTCCATCTCCGGGCCGGCTCCCGCCTCCGGGCCGGCTCCCCGCGCGGGCGGGAGCGGGGGCTGATGTCGTTCGTGTCCGGGACCGGTCCATTATGGAGAGGGGCGGGGGCGCCGTCGAGGGTCCCGCGCGGCGCGCGGGGGGGATGGGACATTCCCCCCGATCTCTGCTATTTTTCCCGAATCACCGGAAATGCGCCGGGCGCCAAGGCCGGGGCGGAAGCAGGAAAGGCGGAAATTCTCCGCTTCACCGGGGGGGATCATCGTGGATCAATACGACGGAATCGTGATCGGCGCCGGGCACAACGGTCTCGTTTGCGCGGCCTACATGGCGCGGTGCGGCCTCAAGGTGGCCGTCTTCGAGGGGGAGAGCGAAATCGGCGGCGGCGCCTCCACCCGGGATTATCTTCTCCCCGGCTACCGCTCGAACATGCACGCCAACTTCTTCATCGGCCTGGAGGACTTCCCCATCGTCCGGGACCTCGACCTGACCCGCTGGGGATTCCGTTGGGTCACCCCCGACGTGCAGCACGCCACCCTCTACCGCGACGGCTCGGCCATCGTCCTCCACCGCGACATGGAGAAAAGCGTGGCCTCCATCGCGCGCTTCTCGGAGAAGGACGCCAAGACCTACCGCGAATTTTTCGTGCGGTACGCCGTCGAGCTCGCGCCGCTCATGCGGAGCTTCCTGTTCCACGTCCCCCTCCCCCGCGAGGAGATCGCCGAGCGCGTGACGGGGGAGATGGGCCGCGAGCTGCTCTCCTTCGCCAAGATGAGCATCGACGAGGCCATCGACGCCCATTTCGAGCACCCCAAGCTGCGAATCCTCTTCAAGCTCTTCGCCCACGCCATCACGGTGGAGGCCGACCCCGGAACCGGGATGTTTCTCCCGGGACTCTTCTCGACGCATGTCACCCTGGGACTTCCCTGCGGCGGCGCGGCCGAGCTGCCGCGCGCCCTGGAGAAGCTCATCGTCTCCCAGGGCGGCGCGGTCCGCACGGACAGCCCGGTCCGGGAGGTGGTTCGGGAATCCGGCCGGGCGACGGGGATCGTCCTCGACAACGGCGAGCGCGTTTCGGCCGGGCGGTTCGTCGCGAGCTCCCTGAACGCGCCCGCCTCGATCCGGATGGCGGGGGAGGACGCCTTCCCGGACGAGGTGGTGGAGAAGGTCAGGAATTGGGACTGGGGGTTCCATTCCCTGATGACGCTCCATCTCGCCCTGGCCGAGGCGCCGCAATACGCAGCCGCGAAGTTCGATCCGGACGTGGCGGATTCGTTCAACATCATCTTCGGCGCGGATTCGGAGGAGGAAGTCGCGCAGAACGCGAGGGAGCGGCGCGCGGGAAAGATTCCGTCGAAGCCGATGGGGAACGGCTCGTGCAACAGCCAGCACGATCCCTCCTACGCCCCCGAGGGCGGCCACGTCGCCTTCTGGTGGCCCGGCGCGCCCTACGACATCGCGGGCGGCGGGCCCGGGAAATGGGACGAGATTCAGGAAGAGATGACCGGGCGGCTCATCGAGGTCTGGCGGGAGTTCGCGCCCAACCTGACGCCGGAGAACATCCGCGCGGCGAATCTCTTCACCCCGCTGGACATCGAGCGCGGGAATCCGAACATGGTCCGCGGCGCCGTGCGGATGGGGGCCTACAAGGCGGACAAGCTGGGCGTTAACCGGCCGCATCCCCTCCTCTCGGGCGTGCGGACCCCGCTCGAGGGCTTCTACCTGTGCGGGTCGAGCTGCCAGGGCGGGGGGCTGAACGGCGCGCCCGGCTACAACGCGGCGGGCGCCATCGCCGACGATCTGAAACTCGAGAAATGGTGGAGCCCGCTCCCCGCGCCGGCGCTTGCGGAGGCGGAGGTTTAGCCGGGCGCCTTCCGGCGGAGGCCGGTGCGGTGTCCGGAAGCGATGGGCGGTTTCTCGACTTCCCCGCTACCGCAGCTTTTCGGCGGCCCGAAGGCGCATGATGGAGTCGCCCGCCAGGTGGGGGAAGATGGCCGTGTCGCGCAAGAGCTTCTCCACCGGCGCGTCGCGCATCACCCCCGAGCCCCCGAAGATCTCCACGGCCTGCCGCGTCACCTCGATCGCAACCTCGGTGGCGAAGACCTTCATGAGCTGCTTCGAGGCCGACTCGAACTCGGCGGCCTCGTGCTCCTCGCTCTCCACCACCTTGAAGAGATAGCTTCGGGCCGCCTCGAGCCGCATGTACATGTCGGCGATCTTGAGCGCGATGGCCTGGTGCTCGATGAGGGGCTTGGCGCCCTGCACGCGGTTGCGGGCGTGGTCGAGGGCGTGCTCGAAGGCCGCCTGCGCGATTCCGAGGACGTTGGAGGGGAGCTCCACGTCGTTGAAGCTGACGAAGCGCTCCGAGCCGGCCCCCCTCCCCTTGTTCACCTCGCCCAGGAGGTTGGCGTGCGGCACCCGGCAATCTTGAAAGATGAGCTCGGCGTTCTGGTAGAAGCGCCAGCCGATCTTGTCGTGGATGCGGCCGATGGTGAAGCCGGGGGCGCCGGCCGGGACGAAGAACATGGTCGTCCCCTCGGTGATGGGGACGTTCGGATTCGTCCGGCTCCGCACGATGTAGAGCTTGGCCACCCCGCCGTTGGCGATGAAGTGCTTCATCCCGTTCAGCACCCACTCGTCCCCGTCGCGCACGGCCGAGAGCTTCCAGCCCGCCTTGGGGTCCTCGGGCGGGGGCATGCGGTTGTCCGAGCCGGCGCCGGGCTCGCTCCCGGCCATGGCGAGCAGGTAGGTGTCATCCTTCATGAATTCGGGGAGGAACTTCTCGCGCTGCGCCTCGCTGGCGAGCCGGGTGAGCATGGGGGTCCACTTCCAGCACTGGCTGAATGTCTTGGCCACGCCCCCGTCCCCCCGGGCGAGCTCGAGCATGACCAGGACCTGCCCCATCAGGTCCACCCCCGGCCCGCCGTACTCCTCGGGCACCGCGAGGGTCCGGAAGCCCAGGGCGGATCCCTTTTTGATGAGGTCCCAGCTGAAAACCTCCTTGGGGTCGGAGATGCGGTCCCGCTCCGCCGCGATGGGCCGGATTTCCTGTTCGGCGAAATCCCGCGCCATCTGCTGCAGGGCCCGGTGCTCGTCGGTGAGTTCCATGTGCATGACAAGTCCCCCTCGGATGCCCGGCCCCGCAAGGGCCGTGGACCGCATTGGCGCCATGTGCCGGATTCGATTCTCCCCCGCATTTGTACCACTTCCGATGCGCGCCTTGCAGCCGTTGGGGACTTTTTCCTCCCCAACCGATCCGGCCCGCATGGGGGGAGATTCCGCTGCGCATGGCTCCGCCCTCGCGGCATGGGCGCTGAAACTCTCGGGTGAGGCGGCGCGGCGAAGGGGGGAAGGTCAGGCGCGGGTCCTTAGAGCGTCGTCATCTCCATCTGCCGGATGAACTCCAGCGCCTTCAGGGCGGGCCCGTAATTCGGGTCGTACTCCAGCGCCCGCTTGAACAAGCGCTCGGCCTCCGCCGCCCGGCCCTTCTCGAGGAGAACGCGCCCCAGATTGAAGTGGGGGAACTGGTAGCAGCAGTAGCGTTTGGCTCTCATCGCCTTTTTGAGCCAGGGTATGGCCTCGTCCATCCGTCCCAGCCTGATGAGGTAGACGCCGATGTCGTTGTAGGGGTTTCCGAAGTCCGGGTCGAGCGGAATGGCTTTTTTGCACTCGGAGATGGCTTCCTTGATCCGGCCCAGCTTGCTGAGCGACCAGCCGAGAAATGTATGGGCCTCGGCGGTGGGATTGGTCTTGATCGACTCGCGGAAATGGGCGGCGGCCTGGTCGTACTCCCCGATCACGTGGAGCAGGTAGCCATTTTTCCAGAGAACGTAGGCCTTGAAGCGGGCGATCTGTTCATTGGGCGGCTCCCCGGCCCCCGGGCGCCCTTCTTCCGCCGGACGCTTCCCGGGGCTCTCCTCCGCGGCCAGGGGCGAGACCGCAACGGCCCCCGCCAGAGAGATGATCAGGAAACATTGAAGCGGCCAGGACCGGCCCATGATTTCGCTCCCCAGGCGGATGCGCGGCGGAAGGCGCTCCGGGGTCGGGCGGGAATACTGAATTATGCACCCATCTCGCCCGAATTCCCACTGTAAAATGATCGGCCTTCCTTTTTCCCCTGCATGAGCGCGGGAAACGCTCTATCCCCCCGCGCCTGGCTCCGCCCGGCGGCATGGCTCCGCCCCGCGGATGCGCTATAATTCGGGGACAACTCCCGGCTCTTCACCGCCTTCACGCGAATCCGGTTTTTCCCTGGAGGATCCGAGCGATGCCGCTTTTCTGGGTGCACACGAAGAAGAAGGCCGAGGCGTCGGCGGACGACCTTCGCGCGACGCTGAACGATCATCTCCGCTGGCAGTTCGAGAACGAGACGACGGGGAAGATTCTGGCCGCCGGGCCCCTCTTCGATCCTGACAGCGAAGGCCCCCCCGCGGCGGGGATGTACGTCCTCGTCAGCGAAAATGCGGACGAGGCCAGGGCGCGGGCCGACACCGACCCCTTCCACGCCCGGGGGCTGCGCGAGTACACGATGATGCGCTGGAGCCTCAACGAGAGCGCCTACCTGGGCGTGGCCCTGCGGGCGGCGCTGAACGGCGACGATCCGAGCGAGGAAAAATACCACCCGCCGAAGGACTGACCCCTGGCGGCCGCGAGGCCGCCCGGCTGCTACATCACCGCTCGGCCGCGCCGCCACTGCACGGCCGCGCCGACGCGCCGCCCCCCGCCTCCTACCGCCCCGCCGCCCCCCTGCCTCAGGCCGCGCATTCGCGGGCCGCGCTCTCGCGGGCCGCGCATTCGCGCGTCACTTCCGCCGGAAGGGGGTGGAGAGGATTCCGCCCAGCGTGTGCCACCGCTCGTCGGCGAACTCCTTGAGCCCGTAGCGGATGCCGCGCACCTCCTCGCGCCGGCGGTGGGTGCCGAATAGGCGGTCCCACCAGGAGAAGACGCTCGCGTAGTTCGAGTCGGTCTCGGCCGGGAGGTCGGAGTGATGCACCCGGTGCATGTCCGGGGAGACGATGACCCGGCGGAGGGCGGCGTCCAGGCGCGGGGAGAGGGCGAGGTTGCTGTGGTGGAGGAGGATGACGGGGAGGAGCACGCTCTCGTAGAGGGCGAGGTGCCAGAGGGCCATTCCGAGGAGGGGGACCACCAGGAGACGGCTCAGGAAGGAGAGGGCGATCTCCACCGGGTGAAAGCGCACGGCCGAGGTGACGTCCATCCGGGGGTCGGAGTGGTGGACCCGGTGGAAGCGCCAGAGGAAGGGGACGAGGTGGTTGATCCGGTGCCAGAGGTACATCCAGGCGTCGAAGAGGAGGAACGCGGCGAGGGCCTCGGCCGGGGCCGGGAGGCCGAGCCGGGGGAGGAGGCCGAAGCCCGCCGCGCGGGCGCGCCCGGCGGCCAGGACCATGACCCCGGCGAAGAGCGCGCCCAGGACGAGTGCGTTGAAGGCGCCGACGGCGAGGTTGCGCCCGGCGTGGGGGAGGCGCCGCCCGCGCTCGTTGAAATCGGCGAAGAAGGGGATCCACCCCTCGAGAAACCAGAGGAGGGCGAGCGCGATGAGCGCGGCGAGCGTCTTGCCCGGGATTGCGTCCATGCCGTCTTCGGCCCGCCCTTCAGTAGACCCGCCCGCCCAGGGGGACGGGGCGGTCCGGGGCGAGGAGGCTGAGGCCGCCCGCCTCGTCGGGGACGCCGAGGACGAGGCATTCGCTCATGAACTTGGCGATTCGCCGCGGGGGGAAGTTCAGGACGGCCAGCACTTGCCGGCCCAAGAGAGCGTCCTTGTCCGGATAGCCTTCCGGAAGCCCCGCCGCCGAGCGCCGCTCCCCGGTCTCGGGCCCGAAGTCGATCCGCAGCCGGTAGAGGGGCTTGCGGGCTTCGGGGAAATCCTCCACCTCGCGGATCACCCCCACCCGAATCTCCACCCGCTCGAAGTCCTCGATCTGAATCTGATCCGCCATGCCGCCTCCTCTCTCTATGTCGCCTCCTCCTCCGGCGAGGGGTTCCGAAAGGATAGCCCCTGGCCTCCGCGAGGGGTAGACGGCCCGGCGCAGCCGATGGAGCGCGAATCGACCCGGCGCTCCCGCTTTGGCGCGGCCCATCCGGCGCGCCGCCGAGGGGCCGCGCCGAGGCGCGTCACCCCGAATGCGTTGATAAACAGCCCGTTGGGGAGGAGGCCGCCCCTCGGCGCGGGAGGGCGCGGGGGATGCGGAAATTTTTCGTTGACACCGGCCCCGGATCTCTATATAAAAAGCCCTCCCCGGGGTTTAGGATAACGACCTCGGGATGTTTAGTTTATTAAACTCGCGGCCACGGGGAGGCCGCGTATCCACCGATGCCCAGGGGTTTCGGGCGATTCGCCGGGGGCGGGGCAGGGCCCCCACAATGCCGTTTTCCGCCGGCCGGGAGGCTCCCTTGGCGACCGCGAGGAGCGTGAAGGAGGCCCCCCAGGGCAGCCTGGAGGAGATGCTCCGGGTGGGGGGGCGGATTCGGGACATGCGCATGTCCTACGGCCTGACCCAGGAGGAGCTCGCCCACCGCTCCAACCTCACGAAGGGCTTCATCAGCCAGCTCGAGCGCGACCTCACCTCCCCCTCGCTCGAGAGCCTGTTGGGGATTCTCCGGGCGCTGGACACCGACATCGTCGAGTTCTTCCGGGGACAGTACGAGGACCGGTTCGTCTTCGGCGGGGCCGACTGCACGAACGCCGACACCTATCCGGAGGTGAAGGGCTTCGAGCTCATGGTGCCGGGCGCGGCCAACTGCGACATGGAGCCCGCCATCGTCACCATCGAGCCGGGGCAGTCCCTCGAGGAGCCCTCCCATGCGGGCGAGGAGTTCGGCTATGTCCTCCAGGGGAAGGTGATGGTCCGCTACGGCCGGCGCCAGGTCGCCGCCCGGCGCGGGGAGTGGTTCTACTTCGTCGCCGACCGCACGCACGGCGTCTCGAACACCTTCAAGCAGGACGCCAAGGTGCTTTGGATATCCACTCCGCCGAGCTTCTAGGGCGGCGGATTTTGGTGAAACCGGGGGCGCCCGCCCCCAGGATGGAGGGAGACCGCCTGTGGTGAATTCCTTGGGCCGCCACATCCTTGCCGAGTTCTACGATTGCGATCCGGAGATGATCAACGATCCGGGGGCCGTCGAGCGGGTCATGCGGGAGGCCGCCGAGATCAGCGGCGCCACCATCGTCCAGAGCATCTTCCACATGTTCAGCCCGCACGGGGTGAGCGGCGTCGTCGTCGTGGCCGAAAGTCATCTCGCCGTCCACACCTGGCCCGAATACGGCTATGCGGCGGTGGACTACTTCTCCTGCGGCCCGGTGGACAGCGCGGCGGCGGTCCTCCACCTGCGCGGCGCGCTGGGGGCGGAGACCTTCGAGATGCAGGAGATCGCGCGCGGCGCGCTCCTTCCCGCCGCCGCCGGATGCCTGCCCGAGCTGGCCCTCCTCCGGGGCGCCGGCCAGGGCGCCGCGGGCTGAGGGAGAGGCGAGCCGTGATTTTCCCCACCCCGACGAAATACTTCATGGTCTGCGGCTGCGCCGAGGGCTTCACCGAGCTGAACGCCTTCGACGCGGCGCTCATCAACGCGGGCGTCGGCAACACCAACCTCGTCCGGATGAGCAGCATCCTCCCCCCCCGCTGCGAGGAGGTCCCCCCGGTGAAGCTCCCCCAGGGGGCGCTCGTTCCGGCGGCCTTCTCGGCCCTCTCCTCCGATGAGCCGGGCCGGGTCCTCACCGCGGCCGTCTCCATCGCCTACCCCGAGGACGCGGATCACTGCGGCCTCATCATGGAGCACCACGACTACGGGCCGCGCGAGGAGGTGGAGGAGAAGGTGCGCCGGATGGCCCTCGAGGGGATGGCGTTCCGGGGCCAGGAGGTGCGGGAGGTGCGGAGCCTCGCGGCCGAGCACGTGGTGCGAAAGACCGGGGCGGCCTTCGCCGCCGTCGTGCTGTGGAACTAGACAAGCCTCCCTTCTCCGGAAGCAAGACTCCCCCCGCCAGCCAGATGTGGTTCACCGAGTACCACTCCCCGAGCACGGGCATCACCTTCCGCATGAAGCGCACCCTGTTCGCCGGTCAAAGCCCCTTCCAGCGCGTGGCCGTGGTCGAGACCGAGGACTTCGGGCGGATGCTCATCCTGGACGGGACCGTTCAGACCACCGAGAAGGACGAATTCGTCTACCACGAGATGCTCGTCCACGTTCCCCTGTGCGCCCACCCGCGGCCGCGCCGCGTCCTGGTGGTGGGCGGCGGGGACGGCGGATGCCTCCGCGAGGTTCTCCGCCACCCCGGGGTGGAGGAGGCGACCCTTTGCGAGATCGACGCGATGGTGGTGGACTGCTGCCGCCGCTTCCTGCCCGCCATCTCGGACGGCGCCTTCGACGACCCGCGCGCCCGGGTGCGCATCGAGGACGGCGTGAAGCTCGTCCGCCGGAGCCGGCGCGCCTTCGACGTCATCATCGTGGACTCGACCGACCCGGTCGCCATGTCCTCCCCGCTCACCCGCCTCTCCTTCTTCCGCGCGGCGCGGGAGGCCCTCGCCCCGGGCGGGCTCTACGCGGCCCAGTCCCAGGGGCCCCTCTTCGAGGCGCGCGGCATGCGCCGCATCGCGGGCGCCATCCGCAAGGCGTTCCCCCGGGTGGACTTCTACCTCGCCGGGGTGCCCACCTACCCCGGGGGAGTCTGGTCCTTCGCTCTCGCCGCCGCCGGGGGGAAGACGCCGGCCGCGCGTCCCCCGCGCCCCCTCCCCCCCGGGGTGGAGACCCGCTACTACTCCGCCGAGGTCCACCGGGCCGCCTTCGCCCTGCCGCCCTACGTGCGGGAGATCATTCGGTGAAGGGGCCCGCGCCCCGGGCGTTGTTCCTCGGGGCGCGCAGGAGTTTCGAGGAATCCCGGGCCGTCCTCTTCGGCTGCCCCTTCGACGAGACGGCGAGCCGCCGAAAGGGCGCCCGCTCCGGCCCCGGGGCCCTGCGCGCGGCCTCGGACGCCATCGAGACCTACAGCCCCCTCCTCGACGCCGACCTGGAGGATCTCCCCTTCTGCGACGTGGGCGATCTCGCCCTTCCCGAGGGGGACGTGGCGGGCGCGCTGGAGCGGATCGGCGCCGAGGCCCGCCGCATCCTCTCGGCCGGGAAGATCCCGTTCGGCCTGGGGGGGGACCATCTCGTCTCCCTCCCCCTCATCGAGGCGGCCGCGGAGGCCCATCCCGGCCTCCTCGTCCTCCAGTGGGACGCCCACGCCGACCTGCGCGACGCCTACGAGGGGGCGGCCCTCTCCCACGCCACCGTCATGCGCCGGGCCGGGGAGCGGGTGGGCCCCGGCCGGGTACTTCCCTTCGGGGTGCGCTCGGGAACGCGGGAGGAGTGGACGCGCCTCCGGGGGGAGGCCCGCCTCCGGGGGGAGGACGGCCCCCGGCCCCTCACCCCGGCGGCGGTGGAGGAGGCGCTGGGGGAGAGCGCGGGGGCGCCCCTCTACCTCACCCTCGACCTCGACGTCCTGGACCCGGGCGAGTTTCCCGGGACGGGGACCCCCGAGCCGGGGGGCGTCTCCTTCGCGGCCCTCTCGGCCTGCATCGCGGCCCTCGGGCGGGCGGGCGCGCCCATCGTGGCCCTGGACGCCGTGGAGCTCTCCCCGCCCTGCGACCCCGGCGGGGTGAGCGCCGTCGCCGCCGCCAAGGCGGTGCGGGAGCTTCTCCTCGTCCTGCCGGCCTGAGGCCCCGCCCCCGGGGGGAGGCCCCGCCTCCGGGGGGAGGCCCCGCCCACGGGGGGAGGCCCCGCCTCCCCCCGCGCCGCCTCCCGGCCCGAAACCCCGGATGGAATTGCCACATGGGGATAATGTTGAGTATATTAGGGGCTTAGGAGGTCCACTCCTGATTTTGCATACAATATACGGATTAGGGACCATATTCCCTCATGGGCGCGGATTTCCGGACCGCGGCCGGGGAGAGCGGGAATTCTGTTTGGCGGGACGCCCCGACCGGGGGCCATCGGAGGGGTCATGGCTGAGGAAAAACCGCGGCAGTTCGTCGGCAAAACCGAGTTCAAAAAGGGCCTCGAGGGCGCCATCACCAACGAGAGCCGCATCAGCTACGTCGACGGCCAGAACGGCAAGCTCATCTACATGGGCTACAGCATCGACGATCTGTGCGCGGGCGGCGGCGGCTACGAGGAGACGGCCTACCTCCTCCTCAACGGCAGGCTGCCCAAGGCCGCCGAGCTGGACGCCTTCCGGGCCGACCTCGCCGGCCGCCGCGCCATCCCGCAGCAGGTGAAGGACCTCATCACCGGGATCGCCAAGATCTGCCATCCCATGAGCACCCTGCGCACCGCCGTCTCCATGCTCGGCTGCCTCAACCCCAAGGAGTTCGAGGTCACGGTCGAGAACGACATGGAAATCGCCCTCTCCCTCACGGCCCAGGTCGGCGCCGTCGTCGCCGCCACCCAGCGGGTCCGGAAGGATCAGCCCATCCTCGACCCCGACCCCTCCCTCGGCCACTCGGAGGACTTCCTGCGGATGATGACGGGCGAGAAGCCCGACGCCCGCAAGGCCGAGGTCATGGACATGGCCCTCATCCTCCACGCCGAGCACGGCATGAACGCCTCCACCTTCAGCGCCATGGTGGTGAACAGCTCCCTCACCGACTTCTACAGCTCCATCGTCGCCGGAATCGGCTCCCTCAAGGGCCCCCTCCACGGCGGCGCGAACGAGGCCACCCTGCGGACCTTCAACGAGATCGGCGAGTTGGACAACACCGAGGAGTGGTTCCGCAAGGCCAAGGAGAACAAGGTGAAGGTGATGGGCTTCGGCCACCGCGTGTACAAGGCCTACGATCCGCGCGCGGTGATCTTCGACCCCATCGCCAAGGAGTTCTCCGAGAAGGCGGGCACCGGCCACCTTCACCAGATCGCCAAGAAGCTCGAGGCCCTCGTCGTCGCCGACCTGGGGGGCAAGGGCATCTTCCCCAACGTCGATTTCTTCTCGGGCGTCATCTACGACGCCATGGGGATCGACACCGACATGTTCACCCCCATCTTCGCCGTGGCGCGCATCGCCGGCTGGTCCGCGCGCATCCTGGAGTACCTGCCCGAAAACCGCCTCTTCCGCCCGCGCGCGGTCTACGTGGGCGACCTCGAAGCGAACTACGTCCCCATCGCCGAGCGCTAGGCGCGCCGGCTCCGCAGGCGTTGGTGTTGGGGGCCGTCAAGCGCAACCCGCTGCAGCTCCTTTTCCCTCGGCCTGACTGCGGCGAGCTTCCATGTAGCGGCGGTCCTGCGGGGCCGCCCGATCCGTCCCCCCTCACCCTACCCTCTCCCAAAGGGAGAGGGAAAAAAAGGCGACCCGCCCAGGGCGAGAGGAAAAAAAGGCGACCGGCCCTAGGCGAGAGGGGAAAAGAAGGCGGATCCTTCGCTTCGCCCGGGATGACAACCTTACGGTTTCTCTCTTTCCCTGCTTGAGTCGCCCGACCCGTCTTCCCTCACCCTAGGCGCCCTTGCGGGCGCCATCCCCCGGAGGGAGAGGGAAAAAGAAGGGCCCCTGCTCTCAGGCACTTCCCCCTCTCCCTTTGGGAGAGGGTAGGGTGAGGGCGGATGGCATCTCACGCGGCGCGCATCCTGAACAGCAGATCCCTCGGGCGCCGCCGGCGAAATCCCGTCTAGGACTTCGGCCCCTCGGGCATGCGGAAGGGCCGCGCGGACTCGAAGGCGCGCGCGGCGCGCAGGACGAGGGCGTCATCGTGCATGGGCCCCACGATCTGCATCCCCACCGGAAGGCCCGCCTTCGTGAAGCCGCACGGAACCGTGCACGCGGGCTGCCGGCTCAGGTTGAAGGGGAAGCTGAAGGGCGTCCAGCCCATCCAGCCCTCCTCGTCTCCTCCACCGGGGGACAGCCGGCCGGCGGGGAACGCCGGGACCGCGAGCGTCGGGGTGAGGAGCAGATCGTAGCGCTCGTGGAAGCGCTTCATGCAAAGGCCCAGCTCGACGCGCTCCCCCGTCGTGGCGCGGAGGAGGTCGAAGGCCGAGACGGCGGCGCCCTCCACGACGACCTTCCGGAGATTCGGGTCGAGGAGATCGAGCTGCTCCTGCGTAAAATCCCGGCAGAGGAAAGCGCAGTTGGCGTACCAGATGTCCTTGAAGAAGGGCGCCGGATCCGCGAAGCCGGGATCGGCCTCCTCCACCTCGGCCCCCAGCCCGGCCAAGACCTCCGCCGCGGCGCGGACGGACTCGGCCACCTCCGGGTCCACCTTCGCGTAGCCGAGGGCGGGGCTGAACCCAACGCGCAGGCCCGCGACGCCCTCCTCGAGCCCCACGCGGTAGTCCCGCCCCTCGTAAGGAAGAGCGTACCAGTCGCGCGGGTCGGGCCGGGCGATGACGGTGAGCTTGAGGGCGGCGTCGGCCACGGTGCGCGTGATGGGGCCGATGTGGACCAGGCTCCCGTTCGGCGTCGGCGGATAGAAGGGCACGCGGCCGAAGCTCGGCTTGTGGCCGAAGACGCCGGTGAAGCCCGAGGGAATGCGAATCGAGCCGCCCCCGTCCGAGCCCTGGTGAAGCGCGCCCATGCCCAGGGCGGCCGCCGCCGCCGCGCCCCCGCTGCTCCCCCCCGGGGTCATCCCTGTGTTCCACGGGTTGCGGGTGACGCCGCTCAGCGGCGAGTCCGTCACCCCCTTCCAGCCGAACTCGGGCGTCGTCGTCTTGCCGATGAGGACGGCCCCGGCCTCGCGCAGGCGCGCCGTGACGGGCGCGTCCTCCTCCCAGGCCTGGTTCGGGTCCGTCGTCCGGCTGCCCTTGAGGGTGGGCCAGCCCTTGGTGAGGACGAGGTCCTTGATCGTGGCGGGTGCGCCGTCCAGGAGACCGAGGGGCTCGCCCTTCATCCAGCGCGCCTCGGACGCGCGCGCCTGGGCGAGGGCGGAATCCCCGTCCACCAGGATGAACGCGTTGACGGCCCCGTCGACCTCGGCGATGCGGTCCAACACCGCCCCCGCCGCCTCGACGGGCGAGAGCGCCTTCCGCCGAAAGAGGGAGAGAAGCTCCGCCGCCGGGAGATAACAGATATCGGTGGGATGGGCGGGCATGAGGGTTGTCTCCTTTAGAGGTGTTCGTGCGGCGCTGTGGATAGGAGGAATGTACCGCGAAACCGGGGGAGAGAGGAATGGGGACCCCAGGCCGGATTGGGAGGCAGTGCAGCTAACCTTCTTCCCGGTTGTTTAAGCCGGAATCCCCGGCCCGGCGGGCAAAAAAAATTCCTTTCGGCGCTCGAAAATCATCCCTTACTTAAAAGGCAAAGTGCGGCGGCGATTTATGAAGAAAAACGGTGCGCGGGATTTCTATGGGAATAAGAGCTCCTATGTGGGCGTCAGAGGGCAATAAAAGTTATTAAAGAGCCCATTGCTCCCTCCGGTAGATATCAATACCCATATTTCTTAAGGCGCTTTTTAGAGGGCTTAAACCCCTGTTGCGCAGATTTACGAAACCAATA